>NZ_JACGWD010000082.1:0-17769 GCF_014077565.1 Pseudoalteromonas sp. 5Ae-yellow | reverse complement strand
CACCGCCGTATACTTTTGCAAGTACGTTAGTGATTGCTGCAGTTAGTGTAGTTTTACCGTGGTCAACGTGGCCGATTGTACCAACGTTTACGTGCGGTTTTACGCGTTCAAACTTTTCTTTTGCCATGACGGAACCTATCAGTTTTGTGTATCTAAATTACATATGAAAATAATCCACCAAAGGTAGATTAAGTTAATCTTTTTCAAATAGTATTTTCTGACAGATAAAGGAAGTAATCAAGGAGATTCTTAGGACTGGTGCTGATAGGCAGAGTCGAACTGCCGACCTCACCCTTACCAAGGGTGCGCTCTACCAACTGAGCTATATCAGCAACACAAGAACTGGAGCGGGCAGCGGGAATCGAACCCGCATCATCAGCTTGGAAGGCTGAGGTAATAGCCATTATACGATGCCCGCATAAAAATCTGTTCTTAAACTACCTCTAACCGTCAAGAATAAAGTGGTGGAGGGAGCTGGATTCGAACCAGCGAAGGCTGAGCCGTCAGATTTACAGTCTGATCCCTTTGGCCGCTCGGGAACCCCTCCACGATAATTCTCTACTAATTCACTTCCGGTAAAAGGAAAGTGGTGCCGACTAACCGAGTCGAACGGTTGACCTACTGATTACAAGTCAGTTGCTCTACCAGCTGAGCTAAGTCGGCACTGCTTTAGTACGGGGCGAGATATTAGAGTAAGGTTTATTGGGATGCAACAATAAAATTAAAAAAAGTGTAAATTTTTAGTTTAAATGCTCAATATTCACGCGAAAACACGTTTTTTGCACTTTTTTATACTGTTTCGGTTAATTCATACCAATAATTTAAGCCCTTCATTACTAACAATGAATCAAAAATACTTCCTGCAAATTGCTGTTGCAATAGCGAGCCATAGCCACCAGCAAAAATAATTTGTGGTGCTTGTTCTGTTTTTTGAGCCGTTAAATTCAGCTTAGCTTGCTCAATTGCACCGATGGTTGCCACTAAAGCACCATTTTTTAAACCGTTTGGCGTGTTTTTACCCAATTCATTAGTAAATGGTGTTTTACCGTCATCAAAAACACGTTGGGTGTTTTGTGTAAGCGATGAGGTCATTAAATCAAGCCCAGGTAAAATCCAGCCACCCAAATGTAGGCCTTCACTATCAAGCACGTCAATTGTGGTGGCAGTACCTGCATCAATAACAATGCATGCTTTATGTGGGTATAATGTAAAGCCTGCAATAAGCGCAAGCCACCTATCGATACCTAAGTTACCTACGTGCTCGTAAGCGCATACAAGATCTCCAAGCGTTTTGGTTACTTTGGCTTCAAAGCAAGTAATATTATTGCTAGCCGCTTGCATTAGAATATCGTTTAATAAATCACTGCGCCCTACGCACGCATAAATCACTTCGGTTATTTGCAACCAAGGTAGGTTATTTATATCTGCTGGTTGTGCTTGCTCGTTACCCCACAGCACAGCTTTTAGTGATGTATTTCCTACGTCGATCAGTAATCTCATACTTGCGCCTTTCTGAGGGAGACTTCCCCACCGTAATAACTTTTTACTTCACCATCTTGGCGAATTCGTATTCCACCTTGTGGGTCAATACCTTCACATATTCCACGCCAGCTTCGGTGCCCTGTATTAAGCTCAACATAATCACCAGCAAATGCATTGAGTGAATTCCATTGCTCATACATATTTTGCAAACCTGTTTGACGATACTGCACTAAACGCTGCTCTAAATGATGAGTAAGCGATGCCACTAGCTGGTTTTTATCTAGCTGTTGGGTATGTTGATTTAAGTCGGTCCACGCTTGGTCTATATGTTGGCTAAAGCTGTCTGGCATTTGTAAGTTGATACCTATACCAATCACAAGCTGACAAGGACCTTGCGGCTGTCCGTCGAGTTCAACCAATACACCTGCAAGTTTTTGTTTATTTATATAAATATCGTTAGGCCATTTAAGCTCTACATCAATTTGGTATAACGCTTTAATTGCATCATAAACAGCAAGGCCTACCGCAATTGATACACCCATTGCAGCTTGAAGCCCGTCATCTAAACGCCAAAAGTAACTGTAATACAGATTAGCGCCAAATGGGGATTGCCAAACACGGCCGCGTCGGCCGCGCCCTGCTTGCTGCATTTCAGCAACAATAACAGTGCCAGACTCAAGCGCTGTTTTAGCCTGTATACGGCGCATAAGCTCGCTGTTGGTCGAATCAATAATAGGGTGCACTTCTACATCGGCAGTATTAGCACCTAGCGCTTTGTAGTGCTGATCAATTTGCGTTTTATTTAAAAGGCCCACTTGGTTATTTAAGCAATAGCCTTTGCCAGTCACTTTAAAAATGTCCAAGCCCATTTCTTGTAACGTTTTGATATGTTTACTCACCGCAGCTCGGCTAATTCCTAGCTTTTCACCCAAGGCTTGGCCAGATACAAAGCCCCCTTGGTTGAGTGCATTTAAAATAGCGAGTTTGTTTCCATCAGGTGCTTTCATTGCTCAGGCTCCGCGTTAATATGGCATTCGCTGCACGAATCTATCAAACGTACTTCGTGCTCAAGCATAATGTTGTAGCGCATATAAACCACTTGCTGAATGTGTTTAATCATTTTTATTAGGTCACTACCTTCACTATTTCCGTGATTAACAAGCACTAGCGCTTGTTGTTCATGCACTTCTACACCGGCCTCGCGGTGCCCTTTTAAACCACTTTGATCGATTAACCAACCTGCTGCGACCTTGTGATGGCTTTGCCCATATTCGTAATGAGGTAAATCTGCAAACTGCTTTAATAGCTCAGCCAACTGCTGGTTAGTAATTATTGGGTTTTTAAAAAAGCTACCCGCATTGGCGAGTGTATATGGGTTAGGTAATTTGCTATTGCGCGTTTTTATAACCTGATCGAATACTGCTTGCGGGGTAATGCTTGAGAGCTGCTGCAGGGGGCCATAACTTAATACTGGTTGCCACTTTTTTGGAAGCGCTAAATGCACTTGCGTGATCACCGCTTTATTTTTAAGGGCATGTTTAAATATTGAGTCTCTGTAAGCAAATTCACATTGTGTATTATTTAGTGAGTGCATAGTTTTAGTGGTTATATCAAAGTATTCTACCAACTCAATAAATTTAGCTATCTCAACGCCATAAGCACCAATATTTTGTACCGGCGATGCACCCACTGTGCCCGGTATAAGTGCTAAATTTTCAAGCCCGGGTATATTTTTCTCTAATAAATAACTGACTAGTTGATGCCAGTTTTCGCCTGCAGCAAGACTTATTAGTGTGTCGCTCTCACGCTCGGTAATTTTAATACCTTTTAAGGCTATTTTTATAACCGTACCCATGTAGTCATTTAAAAATACGGTATTACTGCCCTCGCCTAGCAAACAAAACGGTGCACTAAAACTTTGCGTTTTAAGTTGCTCAAGCTGAGTAATTTCAACAAAATTTTGGCATTGGCTGTTTAATGCGAATGTATGTAAGGAGTGTAATGAATGCGCCACAAAGCTCTCTAAAAATACCGGTAACTAATCGCAATAGTTTACCTCATCGTCGCAAATGTGGCACTAGATTGTAAAAATCACTCAACCCACCGTGTCAATCGTGATATAAAACCAGCACTTTTTTATTTGTGTTCAGAGTAATGATGAAAATTAAACCTCTTTTTTTAAGCCTCGCTATGGCGGGTATGTGTTCGCAAGCAATGGCTAATGCGATTGACCAAAACTCGTATGCTAACCTTGATGATGTTGTTACTACTCACTTAAACCTTGATTTAGATGTCGACTTTGCCGACAAGCAGTTAGAAGGTTTTGTGGAGCATACTCTTCAGTGGAACAACAGCAAAAGTAGAACGCTTGTACTTGATACCCGCGACTTAGACATTGATAAAGTAATGTACAAAGACCAAAGTGGTAACTGGAAAAAGGCGACTTTTGATTTAGCTAAGCGAGATGACGTTAAAGGTTCAAAGCTTACTATTAAGTTTAAAAACCAAGCTGAAGTAGTTCGTATTTACTACAACAGTCGTCCAGAAGCATCTGGCCTGCAATGGTTAACACCAGAGCAAACGGCAAGTAAAACGCATCCATTTATGTACAGCCAATCGCAAGCAATTCATGCACGTAGTTGGATCCCAGTGCAAGATACACCCGCAATGCGTGTAACTTACTCTGCACGAATTCATACACCAAAAGATATACGGGCTGTAATGAGTGCCGACAACAAAGATGCACTTTATAAAGATGGCGACTACATTTTTGATATGCCACAAGCAATTTCACCTTACCTAATTGCTATTGGCGCAGGTAACTTAGAATTTAAAGCAATGTCGCACCAAACTGGCATATTTGCTGAGCCTACAATTTTAGATGCCTCAGTTGCTGAATTTGACGACACCCAAGCCATGATCGACAAAACAAACGCTATGTACGGCGAATATGCATGGGGTCGCTACGACTTATTAATGCTACCGCCAAGTTTTCCGTTTGGTGGCATGGAAAATCCACGCTTATCGTTTATAACTCCAACGGTTGTTGCTGGTGATAAAAGCTTAGTTAACCTTATTGCCCATGAGCTTGCTCATTCTTGGTCAGGTAACTTAGTAACTAACGCAACGTGGGAAGATTTATGGTTAAACGAAGGTTTTACCTCGTACGTTGAAAACCGCATTATGGAAGAAGTATTTGGTCGTGACCGTGCGGTTATGGAACAAGCACTTGATTCAGCGTCTTTACGCGCACAAATTAAAACAATTGATGCACCAGATACACGCCTTAATTTAAAGCTTAATGACCGCGACCCAGACGATGCGTTTAGCTCAGTGCCTTACACTAAAGGTCAGTTATTTTTAATCTATCTAGAAAACAAATATGGCCGCGATAAGTTTGACCCGTTTGTAAAAGCGTACTTTAAAGAGTTTTCGTTTAAATCGCTTACTACTGCGCAATTTGTTACTTACTTAAAAGCTAACTTAATTGAGAAGTACCCGGGTGTTGTAAGTATGGATAAAGTAAACGAATGGATTTTTGAACCTGGCTTACCAAGTGACGCGCCCAATCCTACTTCTGATGCATTTGATAAAGTAGATACTGCAACAGCAGCATGGCTAAAAGGCGACACAACAGCAGCTCAACTACCAACAGCTGATTGGTCTGTGCATGAGTGGCTACACTTTTTAAATAACTTACCACGCGATTTAAGCATAGAGAAAATGAGCGAGCTTGATAGTGAATTTAATCTAACGCAATCAACGAATGCTGAACGTGCATTTGCTTGGTTTATGCTAGCAGTAGGTAATGGTTATCAACCAATTTATCCTGCGCTTAATAAGCACCTATCAGGTATTGGCCGTCGTAAGTTAATTGTACCGTTATACAAATCACTTATCACTAACGGTAAAAAAGAGTGGGCACAAAGCGTGTACTTAAAAGCACGCTCTGGGTATCACCCTCTTGCGCAAGGTACTATTGACGCATTATTTGAATAAATAGCGTTAATTAGAAACTAAAAAGGGCCAAATTTGGCCCTTTTGTTTTTCTGTTTTTTACTTTGTCACTTTTTCTAAAAAAGCTTTACGCTCCGTAGCCGTGGCTTGCTGCCACCAAAAATCAAGCATTTGCGGCGCACTTGGCATGCCCTTACCTGTAATTGGTGCTATTGGCTTTATTGGTTGGCTAGGACGTGAAGGTCCTGCAGGCATTGTATTTTGCATTGCCGGTTTATTGCTTGCTAGCTGCGTGTTAGAAATAACACTTAAAGGTTTAGCAACAGCGCTACTTTTTGCTTTTAAACTCACTTGAGGGGCTTCTGCAAATACTTTTGCAGATACCGCATTTTCAGCACGATTAAACACTAAGGTATAATCTTTACCTGCTTCAACAGTTACATTTACCCAAAATGGTTCCGACTCTATAACTTCATGCGTGTCATAATCATCTTCATATAAATCGGTGTACTTTAGCCTAAGCTGATAGGTCCCTGGAGCAAGCTCGACATCGTCAATACGACTAAACAAAGAGCTTTCTAGCATTTTATCGCCCACTTGCAGTGGTACAATTTCTTCTGGAAAGTGAATATTCTCAGCATTAGCCGAAAAACTAACTAGTAATGCAACTGCACTACTTATTAAAATTGGTTTAAGCATATTAACTCCTTTATTTGATTTCAGTTTGACACTGCTTTGAAAGTTTGTCATTAGTGAGCTTAAAATTCACAACACCTAATTAGGAACACACTATGAGCCAAGAAACTATTTTTACCAAAATAATTAATCGTGAAATTCCGGCAGATATTATTTACGAAGATGAAAACACTCTCGCATTTAAAGATATAAACCCACAAGCGCCATTTCATGTATTAATTATCCCAAAAAAAGCAATTGCTACTATAAATGATATAAATCCTGAAAACTCACATTTAGTAGGCAACTTATACGTAGCCGCAGCTAAATTAGCTAAACAGCATAATTTTGCTGATGACGGATACCGCGTGGTTATGAACTGTAACGAACATGGAGGGCAAACTGTTTATCACATACATTTACATATGCTTGGCGGTAAAGAAATGGGATGGCCACCTTATCAAAGCACAAAAAAGTAAATTAATTAAGATTTTTTTGTTACTTTATTCTGCTCAAGTAATTAGTTACAAATATTATGATTTTTCATGAGCATAAAGTGAGAAATAGTTACTTATTTGCAACATTTTATGTTTAAATAATTGTAAAATCGTATTTGTTATTGAGTACACCAGCGACTTTCTAATACTAAAGGTGTGGAAGTCGTGATAAACTCAACCAGTCAGCTTTATAAAAGAGTATAAAAAACATGAGCAGTTCAGCCTTTTTGTTATTAGATAAAGAGCCAATTAACACTATTGGCATAAACGTTTTAGAACCTTTGTTAAAAACGCAAGGCCTTGACGTAACCACAGGTACGAACATTTTAGATATACCTGAAGGGACTCGACTTTTGTTTATTGAAACATCAAGTAAAGATGCATGGGGTAAACTAAAAGAACAACTAGTAAACCTGCGTATTAAATGCGATATCATATTATTTAATCTAGACGAAAACCCAGAGCTTGCTAATCGCGCGCTTTTAAGCGGTATTCGCGGCGTATTTTATACAACCGATAACGCGGATGTATTAATGAAAGGTATACGCCTACTAATGGAAGATCAACTTTGGTATCGTCGCGATATAATGTGTAATGCATTAAATCGTATGTTGCAGTTTAACAAAGACGCACTGCACAAACTTACTGAAGGTGATATAGAGCCGGTTAAACTTACTAAGCGAGAAAAAGCAATAATCTCACTAATGAGTAAAGGTTCGAAGAATAAAGAGATCGCAGAAGATTTAAGTATCAGTCCACACACTGTTAAAACACATTTATACAGCGCATTTAGAAAAACTAAATGCCGTAACCGTATTGAGCTTCTATCGTGGGCACAGCAAAATATTCCTGACGAAATTCGCTAAATACGTATTTCGACTAAATATTAAAAAACAGACACTTAAGTGTCTGTTTTTGTATGTGTTGCATATTTATTTAATACCAATTCGCTTATTAAGTTAATCACTTTAAGGATTGGTATAAATATATACTTTTGATAATCTTAGTTTAAAACTACTTTGCTGGAATATTAATGCTCGACTCTTTCACTCTTTATTTTGCCAGCATCGCCATCATGGTTGTAATGACTCTACTTAACTTTTTGACGTGGCGAACAAACAAAAAAATTCCAGGCACATTGCTTTATATTTTCTATCCCATATTGCTATTAGGCTCTGTTATTGGCTTTACTCTTGTTGGTGATACACATAATTTAGTAATTATCAGCGCTGCCAGTAACATGATGTTTGCCGCATCAATAGTGCACAGCCTTTCACTTAGTCAGTTTTTAAATTATCGCGGTATTGGTTTTAAATTACTCTGCTCAGTGACCGCTTTTTGCACTGTAATGCTTGGCTATTACACCTTTTTTGACCCATCTTTACACGAAAGAGTGATTGCATCCGATATACAACACATAGCAGAAGCTGGTTTTTTACTGTTTATATTTATTAAGTGTGCACGCAAACCCTATCCTAATGGCAGTATTGTATACATAACCATTTTAACGCTTGTTGCTTTAAGCTTTATTGGCCGCTCGTTATTTATGGATAACATTGAACAAAAAAACCTTTTAGTAAACGGCTGGTTTAGCTCATTATTATTTTTAAATGGCGTAATTGCACCCATGTTTTATGCTGCAGGTATGGCGTTATTATGTAATGAGCGCAGAGAGCAGCACCTCAATAAATTAGCCGATAAAGCACAAAAAGATTTAGAAATACGCGGGCTCTTTTTATCAACTATAAGCCACGAAATTCGCACCCCGCTAAACGGTATTTTAGGCAGCGCCCAACTTGTTATGAACCAAACAAGTGATACCCGCAATAAAGCCTATTGCGAAGCGATTATAAATTCTGCCGAATCACTTAACTTATTGGTAGATAAGGTCCTTGATTACGCGAGCCTAGATCAAAGTGACGAAGCGCTTTACGAAGAAGATGTAGAGTTTAAAACATGGCTTAATAATTTATGCTTATTACTCAGTCCTCTCGCCGAGCAAAAGCAACTCAAGTTTGAACTAATATGTAATATTCCTGAGCAAGCATGTTATTACTGCGACCAGCAAAAACTTAGGCAAATAATTATTAATTTAGTGGGTAATGCCATTAAGTTTACAGACCACGGAACCGTTAAAATTCAGGTTGATTTAGTATTAGAAAAGCAACTTGAGCACACTATAAAAATTAGTGTCAAAGATTCAGGGCCAGGTATAGAAAATGACGAGATAGCCTACTTAACAGAACCTTATGTACAAAGTAGTGCAGGCAAAGAGAAAGGCGGAACCGGCCTTGGTTTAGCTATTACCAGTCGCCTGCTTGAAAAGCTCAGTAGCCGACTCGAAATAACCAGCCAGCTTGGTACTGGTAGTGTATTTAGCTTTACCGTTACTTTTACTTTAGGTGAATTAAGCCTTGTAGAGCAGCGCCATCAAACTAAAGATTACTTAACAGGTCTTGATGTATTACTGGTTGAAGATTTAGATTTAAATCAAAAAATTGCTATAGAATTTATGGCCGACGATGAGCACAAAATTAAGCTCGCAAAAGACGGTAAAAGCGCGATAGAACTAATGCAAGCTCATCACTTTGATGTTGTTTTACTTGATATGAACCTACCTGACTTAACAGGTCAAGAAGTACTTAAACGTCTAAAACGCGTTGATCATAAAAATCAACGAACCCCAGTGCTCGCTTTTACTGCAAGCCTTAGCCCTGACGAAGTGAAGGAGTACTTAGAACTAGGTATAAAAGACATTGTAGGCAAACCTATAAAGCACGAAAAACTTCGACAAGCACTTAGCGACTCTCAATCTAATCAAACTGCGAGCATTGCAGTAGAGCTTATTGATACCTTGTATGACAAAACAGCGGCCGAAACACTCACCAGCTCGTTTAGTGAAGATGAAGTATCGTCGATTTATAATGAGTTTGTGCTTTCGGCGCGTAACAAGCTAATTCGCTGTCAAAAGCTTATTGATCAACAACCAGAGCAATGCATTAAGCTTTTACATCGCCAAGCAAGTACCGCTCTGCAACTTGGTTTTAATCGCTATGGTATTGAGCTTAAAAAAATAGAGCGCCGTTTACTCGATAAAAAGCCACATAACGACATGCTTGATGAAGCGCTAGATCTGTGGCAACGCAGCTTAGAGCAATATTTAAAGTTTGTGCGTGGGCAGTTAGAGTAATAGTGAATTAGCTTTAAAATAGCTAATTATTAGCCTCTTCCATATTTATCATCAAATCGCTCTATATCGCTTTCATCAAGTACAGCACCGGTTTGCACTTCAATAACTATTAACGGCTCTTTTTGATTATTAGCCAAGCTATGAATTTGCTTTGCGGCGATATAACACGATTGGTCGTGCGTTAGCGTATACGCTTGCTCATTAATACATACATTTGCAATACCCGAAACCACAACCCAATGTTCAGCGCGATGCTGATGGCGCTGCGTCGAAAGCTTAGCACCGCTGTTAACAGTAATTTTCTTAACTTTAAAGCCAATGCCTTCAACCAAAGTACGGTAATTCCCCCATGGGCGAAAAACCACTTGATGATGGTTAAGTTTATCAGCCTGTGTTGTAGCAATTTGCTTAAGCAACAAAGGCAAAGAATCTAGCTCATTTTGGTTTGCAATTAACGTGGCATCATGAGTATGAATAATTGCTAAATTGCTTACTCCAAGCGTGGCAATAGTGTGTTCAGCCTCGTTAATAACTAAGTTATTAGTACTTTTTTGAGCCATATAATTAGCGTTTAAACTATTACCGTTTTTATCTTTTTTTGTAAGCGCATCAAGGGATGAAAAACTACCTACATCACTCCATTTTAAATCAACAGGCATAACAACTACGTTATTACTGCGCTCTAAAATGGCGTAATCAATTGAATCGCTTGGGCAGTGCTCAAGCGCACTGTTGCTTGGGCGGGTAAACCCTAAATCTTTGGTAAATTGTGCTGCTGCAGCGACGCTCGTTGCTATTTTTGGCGCAAACCGCTCGAGCTCTTTTAAATAGGCTGCGGGGGTAAATAAAAACATGCCGCTATTCCAGCTATAACCACCTTGAGCTAAATAACGGTTCGCTGTTTCTAAGTCAGGCTTTTCTTTAAATTGAGCAACATCGTAACAACCCGTTCCAGCAATAGCCGCGCCTTGTTTTATATAACCATAACCAGTATGCGGCTCTGTAGGAGTAATAGAAAATGTAACTAGCTTTCCTTGCTCAGCAAGTTTTACAGCTTCAGGGAGCTTAGCTGTTAATACATCAAAGTTTTTAATATGATGATCGGCAGGCATCACTAATAGCGGACCGGTAATCCCATTTTGCAGTGCATAGTGGGCGGCTAATGCGATGGCAGGCGCGGTATTTTTACCTTTGGGTTCGAGCAATAATGCACTAGGAGTTGAGCTTGCAGCTTGCTCGGCGGCAATAAATCGGTGCTGTTCGTTACACACTAAAATAGCATTATCAAACAACTCATTAGAAACACGCGCCAACGTACTTTGTAGCAATGACGTGTTTTCATTTAGTAGTGATAAAAATTGTTTAGGCATTGCTTGGCGAGAAAGCGGCCACAAGCGAGAGCCTATGCCACCTGCTAAAATTACAGGAGTGATTAAAGTGTTCATAATGTACATTAGCCGCCAACAAAAATATCAGCGATTATTTTAACACTTTATTGGCTCTGCGCTAAATTAACGTGTTTATATTAATGTAAAAGAGTCTGCATCTAAATAGGCAGGAAACGCTGCTTTAAACTCATCCAGTGGCGCTTTTTCAAGTGTTATAGTAACTAGTTGCTCTGCGTCATCTTGCGCTTTAGTTAATGCATCGCCTTTGAAGTCGTATACCGCTGTACCGCCATTGTGCGCCACACCATTACCGTCTTCCCCCACGCGATTAACACCTACTACGTAACAGAGGTTTTCCATTGCACGCGCCATAAGTAACGTATCCCAAATATGGCGGCGTACAGCAGGCCAATTTGCTACGTTTATCATTACATCGTAGTCGTTATTATTACGTTGAAATACCGGAAAGCGCAGGTCATAGCATACTTGCGGTAATAGTTTAAAACCATTGATTTCAAAAACTTTGCGCGCTTGCCCTGCTACAACGTAATCGCCCTCGCTGCCTAAGCGAAATAAATGGCGCTTATCGTAATAACTCACCTCACCATCGGGTTTTACCCAATAAAACCGATTCGCTTTTTTATCGCCTTGTGCAACAAGTACCGAACCCGCAATAACCGCATTATGTTTATGAGCCTGCGCCTTTAACCACGTCAGTACTTTACCGTTTTCAGGCTCTGCACAATCTAAATTGATAGCAAAGCCAGTCGAGAATGTTTCGGGCAGTAAAATAAGATCGGGCTGATGCGTAATTGCTTCAAGCTGATTATTAAACATGGCTAAATTAGCATCTTTATCAAGCCAATAAAGCGAGCTTTGCAATGCTGTAATGGTTAAAGTTGACATAATATTTGCGCAGCCTCTATGAGAGTGTTGTCGTTTTTAGCAAAGCATAAACGAATTACTTTGTCGGTTGGTGGATTTTGATAAAAAACACTTAACGGAATAGCCGCAACACCGGCTTGCTCAACTAACCAATGGCAAAATTCAACATCGTTTAAATCCGATACATCACTGTAATCTAATAATAAAAAGTAAGTGCCTTGGCTAGGTAAAATTTTAAAACGACTATTACTTAAATGGCTCGCTAATAAGTCGCGTTTTTGCTGATAAAACCCACTTAGCTCATCTATATGCTCACCTTGCTGCTCGAGCATATCGCCAAGCGCATGTTGTGCGGGGGTAAAGCTTGAAAACGTAACGTACTGATGAATTTTTCTAAATTCGATAGCTAAATCTGCAGGTGCAATACAGTACCCCATTTTCCAGCCCGTGCTGTGAAACGTTTTACCAAAACTCGATACAACAAAGCTTTTGGTAAATAATTCATCATCGCGTAATACACTTAAATGCGGTTGTTCATCAAACGTAATGTGCTCATATACCTCATCGCTTATTACATATAAATTGTGAGTACCAACTAACTCTTTAAGCGCTTTTATATCTTGTGGCTGTAATATTTTACCGCTTGGGTTATGAGGTGTATTTATAATAATTGCGCGGGTATTTTTAGTAATTGCTTGGCTTACTACTTGCCAATCAATGGTGTAGTTTGGCGCACTTAAAGCAATGTGTACCGACTTTCCGCCAGCGAGTTCAATTGCCGGTTGGTAAGAGTCATATGCAGGGTCAAATACGATCACTTCATCACTGGGGCGTACAATTGTTTGAATAGCCACAAACAATGCCTCTGTTGCACCCGAGGTAACAGTAACTTGATCAGCTGCGTTTATATCAGCTGCATATTTGCGCTTTGCTAAATCAGCAATTTGTTGCTGTAATCGTGGTACACCACTTGAAGGTGAATATTGATTAACGCCCTGCTGCACATAATAATTTAACTGCGTTTTTAAAAGATCAGGAGCATCAAACTCAGGAAAGCCTTGAGAGAGATTAATTGCCGAAAACTCATTAGCCAACCCACTCATTTGGCTAAATATACTAACGCCTAAATTTGGTAATTTACTTTCAAACACGTGATGCCCTTAATGATGGTTTTGCGCTTAAAGCGATGCTATCATTGCTTAAAACAGAAGTATAGCCGTCTAAAAACAATTAACTTTACGCTCATTAGTGAGGAATGTATGCAAAACAATACCGCTATTTCACAACTTATTGAAGCCGGAAAATGGGTTAGCCAAAAAGGCTGGGTACCCGCAACAGGCGGAAACTTTTCAGCTCGTACTAGCACTGGCTTTGTTGTTACAGCAAGTGGGCACGATAAAGGCTCACTGACGCAAGCGCATTTTTTGCAATTAGATCACCAAGGCGAGCGCCTAGCAGGAGCTGTAAAACCATCGGCAGAAACACAATTACACCTAAGTTTGTATCAGCTAATACCTGATGCGCAGTGTGTTTTGCATACTCACTCTGTAGCCGCTACCGTACTGTCGCAAATTACCCAAGGGCATCAGCTTGATTTAACAGGCTATGAAATGCAAAAAGCACTGAGCGGCTTTACTTCGCATTTAGAAACGCTGAGCATTCCTATTTTCGATAACGATCAAGATATTGACCGATTAAGCCTACTGGTTAGTGACCATCATTTACACACGCCTATAGATCATGGCGTACTGATACGCGGCCATGGTTTATATGCAGTAGGACGTAATATTGATGAAGTTCGTCGCCACCTAGAAGCCTTAGAGTTTTTATTTAGCTGCGAACTAGAGCGCCTAAAAATAATAGGTATTCAAGCGGGAGTAACTAAATGATTAAAGCCATTTTAACCGACATCGAAGGCACAATAACCCGTATCTCGTTTGTTAAAGAGGTGTTGTTTCCTTACGCAGCAAAACAGTTACCTACCTTTGTACGTGCCAATGCTAATAAGCCAGATGTAGCTGAGCAAATTAGTGCCGTAAAAGCCCTTATCGAAAAGCCAAACGCCGATATTGAAGAAGTCATTAGCACTTTACTTACCTGGATTGATGAAGATAAAAAAATCACTCCACTTAAGCAGTTACAAGGCTTAATTTGGCAAACAGGGTATGAACACGGTGATTTTAAAGGTCATTTATACCCAGATGCATTTGATTTTTTACAAGCTCAGTACAACAACGATATAGCTTTATATGTGTACTCGTCAGGGTCAGTAAAAGCGCAGCAGCTACTTTTTAAATACAGTGATTATGGTGACATTCGCAGCTTGTTTACTGACTTTTTTGACACCAAAGTTGGCGCAAAACAAGAGCAAATGGCCTATAACACCATTGTGGAGCTGTTACCGTTTAAAGCAGCAGAAATACTCTTTTTAAGTGATGTAGCCGGCGAGCTTGATGCCGCGCAAGCTGCAGGCTTAACAACACTACATTTAATTCGTGATGGGCAAGCAAGCACTAAAGCACACCCTTATATTAATGACTTTAGCCAATTTAAATTGGAGCAATTAGTATGAGTCAATTAACAATATATGCTGACAACGATGCAAGCAAAGCACTTGTAAGCACATCAAATGCTGATGATATTACAAAGCAGCTAGCTAAAGTAAACGTACGCTTTGAACAGTGGCAAGCAAATGCAGATATTAATGAGCACACCACCCATGAGCAAATTATTAGTGCGTACAAAAACGATATAGATCGGTTAAAAACCGAAAATGGCTATCAAACAGTAGACGTTATATCTCTAGCTAAAGGTAATCTTGGCGCATCAGAGCTGCGCAAAAAGTTTTTATTTGAACATACTCATAGTGAAGACGAAGTGCGTTTTTTTGTAAAAGGCCAAGGGCTATTTTGCCTGCATTTAGGCAATAAGGTTTACCAGGTACTTTGCCAACAAGGCGATTTAATTTCAGTGCCTGAACTTACCCCGCATTGGTTTGATATGGGAAGCGCTCCTGAGTTTACTGCCATTCGCTTATTTAACAATACAGAGGGCTGGGTAGCAAAAAGTACTGACTCGTCTATTGCAGAGCAATTTCCGCTATTATCGTAAGTTAGTCATTCAAAACCTTGGTCCACACTAATAAACATAACGTGGACCAAAAATATCGCGAAGTTACTTAAGCTTTAAAAGTTCGCCATTTTCAACCTGATTTTGGTTGTACACACCAGTGTCTAACACCCATCCTGTAACCAGTTTTGCCGGCGTTATATCAAATGCTGGGTTGTATACATTAGCATTAGTGGGCGCCCATAAAGCCTCGCCAAAGCTACCGCTAACTCCGCGCACTTCTTGAGGATTACGTTGCTCTATTTCTATATCATCACCACACGCGGTGTTGGTATCAAGCGTGGTAATAGGCGCGACCACATAAAATGGAATGTTATGAAAATATGCAAGTACGGCTAAATTATAAGTGCCCACTTTATTAGCAAAATCACCATTGGCAGCAATACGATCAGCCCCTACCACTATTTTATCCACCTTACCTGCAGCTATTAAACTTGCCGCCATATTATCGCAAATTAGTGTGTAAGGTACTTGCCAGCGCTCAAGCTCAAAGGCAGTTAAGCGACCGCCTTGTAATAATGGTCGTGTTTCATCAACCCACACATGTACGTTGCCATATTTTTGCTGCGCTTTGTAAATAACACCTAGTGCAGTACCAATACCAGCGGTTGCAAGCGCCCCTGTATTACAATGGGTTAATATGTTGTCGCCACTATTTATAAGTTCGGCGCCACGGCTTGCCATTCGCTCACACAGCTCAATATCTTCAATAAACAACCGCTCAGCTGTCGTAACAATACCGGCAACATAATCGCTTTGCGTTAAAGCTTTACGCAATGCAGCCATACAATGCATTAAATTAACCGCCGTTGGGCGAGTGGCTTCTAGCTCATTGATTGCTTTTTCAAGCTCACCTTTAACTACCCCTTGCTCAGCTAAATACGCCACTAACAAGCTCGCGCTTAAACCAATAAGTGGAGCTCCACGTACTTTTAAATTAATGATCAGCTCTTTCATGGTTTCTACATCATGGCATTGATGCCATACCTGCTGGTGAGGTAGTAAATATTGGTCGAGCACACTAAGCGACCCGTTTTCATATTTTAAACTGCTTGCGATTAAATTTTGCATAATGCTTAAGGTATTAAAAATGCGTAACGTTATTTTACACCACTTTGAATAACTCTCAAGTCGGACTTGTAGACATCTAAACATTTAAAGGTATAGAATGCTTAAAAGCTAATTTTTGAGATTTAAACCATGACTAACTATGTTGCTTTTAATACACAGCGCGCTATCGATTATGCATCGACATTAATTGAATCTAAACAATGTAATTTTTTTGCTCCCGGACAAGCCTTATCGGCATATGAGTTTGGTGATGGCAATCTTAATTTAGTATTTAGAATTACTGATGAGCAAAACAATAGTGTTATTTTAAAGCAAGCTCTGCCTTACGCGCGTTGCGTGGGTGAGTCGTGGCCATTAACGCTTGATAGAGCTCGTATAGAAGCACAAGTTTTGCTTAATCATGGCGCTATTTGCCCAACTTATACTGCTAGGGTTTTACATTATAGTGAAATGCAAGCACTGACTATTTTAGAAGATTTAGGTAATTTACAAATACTGCGAACTGCACAAAATAATGCTGAGCAATTTCCTAAATTAGCGCAGCATGTAGCTACCTACTTAAGCCATACTGGTTTTTATAATTCAGATTTTTATTTAACCGCACAAACTAAAAAAGCGCTCGTTAGCCAATTTACTAACTCTGAACTTTGCCAAATCACTGAAGACTTATTTTTTAGCGATCCGTACATTGAGCACGAACGCAATAACTACCCAAAGCAACTACAAAGCGAAGTTGATGCAATACACAAAAACAGCGCATTAAAATTAGAAATAGCAAAACTAAAAGCTAATTTTTTATCTAACCCGCAAACATTACTTCATGGTGATATGCATAGCGGCAGTATTTTTGTTGATTGTAATAATACAAAGATGATCGATCCTGAGTTTGGTTTTTTTGGTCCTGCTGGGTTCGATATTGGCTCTTTTATTGGCAATTTACTTTTAAATTACTGCGCACAATACGGGCATATTGAAGATTTTATGGCTCGTCGTAATTACCAAACCCACTTATTAAGCACCCTTGTTGAATGCTATACATTATTTGAACAACATTGGCTTACGCTTATCAATGAGCACACTACTGAAGCTGCGCTAAAGGCTACAGGTTATAGTGAGTACTTTATGAAAAGCGTACTACAAGACACTATTGGTTATTGTGGTGCTGAATTAATTAGGCGCACCATAGGGCTCGCACATGTAACCGATATAGATAGCATTAGTGATGAGGCTGCGCGCCTTACAGTGAAAAAACAAACATTAGCGCTAGGCGAGCAACTTATTTTGAATGCCCAAACATGCGACAACAAAGACGCATTTTTTAGTTTATTAATAAGTCAATTAAACTAAAAAACATTAAAAAAAGGCGCTATCAGCTGTCTCTTGATCACAAGTCTGACTCAAGAGATTTTGCTAAATCGTAGCCTTCCAGGATGGCTTGTAACTTAAGCCATCCTTGCCATAACACTTTCACAGATGCACGCCCTGTGCGCTTGGT
>NZ_JACGWD010000087.1:0-15196 GCF_014077565.1 Pseudoalteromonas sp. 5Ae-yellow | reverse complement strand
TCTTCGCCAGTAAGGCCTTTACCAGCTTGAAGTTCAGCTAATGCTTTGTTGAAGTCGAAAGATTGAGTCATGTGTCACTCCTGTTTTCTTAATAATACTGAAATGACACAGATTTCTAAACACTACCAATAATTAATTTTTCGAGCTTTACAGTTAACCAAATTGTTATGTCTTTAGCCTTCTATATTGCTTTTATTCTTTTGTATGTAAAAGCAATAAACTGTAAAAGCGCAGGGGTGACTAAGTTATTTGTAGCCATGCTCTTAATTTGTTTTTGCGCTACTTTTTACACCACAGGTACGCCTACTTTATTTGGTTTCGTAGCCTATATAGCAGGCTACTCTTACAGCTCCCGTCAAAGGATTTATGCTGCGATCGCAATTATATTCACGGTTTTATTAAGCACATATATTGGAGATATAGGTAAGGTTCAATACTTTTTAGGCGTTGCTTTGATTCTATGCGCCACATTATTTAGTTACGGTATTGCAGCAAAAAGAGAAAGCTTATACAAAAAGCGCGAACAAGAAAGCGCTAACCAACTAGAGCAATTAGCAGCTATTGCAGAGCGAGAACGAATAGCTCGCGACTTGCATGATATTTTAGGTCATTCACTTTCATCTATTGCTTTAAAAGCTGAGCTTGCTAATAAATTAAACCAAGGAGAGCGCTACGCTCAAGCAAATAGCGAAATTGCACAAGTGGCCGATTTGGCAAGGCAGTTACTTAGCGATGTAAGAAGCGCCGTAAGTGATTTAAAACAGCTTAATCTTGTCAGCCAAGTAGCACAGTTAAAGCAAAGGTTAATAGAGCAAGGATTTAACGTTTCATTTAATGTGGTTTTAAATGCTCTGCCCGCTAAAGTAGAGGGTATAGCAGGCCTTGTAATTAAAGAGGCAGTTACTAACTTATTACGCCATAGCAATACAAAAAATTGCGAAATAAATATAGAACAAACAGCGCAGCAGTTACTTATAACCGTAATTGACCATGGTCCGTGCAGTACATTGAATTCGGGCAATGGCCTAAATGGTATTAAAGAGCGAGCAGAGCAACTAAATGGCAGTGCAGTATTTGCCTGTGGCGATAATTTTACTTTAAAAGTAGTGCTTCCAATTACAGCTAAGGATTTATAATGATCAGAGTATATTTAGTGGAAGATCAGGCGCTTGTACGCGACGCAGTAGCAGCATTGTTAGGGCTTGATTTTAATATTGAGATTATTGGTCAAGCAAGTAACGGGCAAGATGCACTTAATGCAATTGAGGCGCTTGATAGTGATTTGCATCCCGATATAATTTTAACCGATATAGAAATGCCAACCATGAATGGTATAGAGCTTAGCGAAAAAATAGCCGCTAAATTTCCTGCTATAAAAATGGTTATTATGACTACATTTTCTCGTGCGGGTTATATTAGGCGAGCGCTTACGACTGGCGTAAAAGGTTTTATTTTAAAAGAAGCACCAAGTGAAGAGTTAATAAATGCGCTTAAAAAAGTAATGCAGGGACAAAAGGTAATTGACCCAGAGCTTGCTATTAATGCATTAGACGACGCAGATCCACTTACGGATAAAGAACGAAAAGCCCTTAAACTTGCAAGCGATGGCCTTAAAACAAGCGACATAGCCAAGCAGCTATTTATTAGCGAAGGGACTACGCGTAACTACCTATCGGATGCCATTGCAAAATTAAACGCCACTAACCGCATAGATGCTGCGCGTATAGCTAAACAAAAAGGGTGGCTTTAATTAGTGGGTTTATAAATTATAAGCAAAGTATTACTATGATATGTAAAAGTAACGAACAGCGCTTAAAATTAGCTTAAAAAGCGCTAAAAGAGGTTTTAATGGCAAATTTAATAGAACTAACAACTAAAAATAATATCGCTATACTCACCATGAATACCGCTGAAAACCGCCACAACCCAGCGTTTTTGGCTGAGTTTAATTTACACCTAGACCACATTGAAGCAGAACAAAATATTAAGTCAGTTATTTTAACGTCTTCAAGTGATAAAAACTGGTCATTGGGTATCGACCTCCAATGGATGTCTAATCCAAGTATTTTACCTGCAGCAATTTCAGACTTTATGATTCAAATAAGTGACTTATTTAAACGCATAGTTACTTTTCCTATGCCTATTATTGCTGCGTTAAACGGGCATACCTATGGTAATGGTTCTGTACTTGCGTGTGCGTGCGACTTTAGATTTATAAAATCAGACAAAGGCTTTTTTTGTTTTCCTGAAGTGGATGTAATGGTGCCGTTTGTTCCGTCGATGTTTCCTATAATTAATAAGGCTATTTCGCAAACCTTCTTTAATCGTCTAGCTATGTCAGGAGAGCGGGTTGGTGCACAGCAGTTGCTAGAGAACAAAGTAGTTGAAGCTGTGTTTGCAAATAACGACGAACTACAAGCGGGTGTACTTGAGTTTGCCCAGCAGTTTAATAAAAATCGTTGGATTTACGCTCAAAATAAAACACAAATGAATAAGCAGATTTTACTTACGATGAAAGAAGAAGACCCAAGCTTTATTGATAATATAAGTAAACTGCTGTGGAAAAACCTACAAAAAAAATAGTATAGGTTTTAGCATTGCTACGAGATGACTAAACACTTTGCAGTTAAGGGAACGTTAAGCCCCATTGCGCTAGATTTTTAAACTATACAGCAAGGTAAACAGCAAGGTAAAAGTGCTTTCTTAAAAGTTTAATAGCTTTTACCTGTCTCATTATAACTATATGGGTTAAAATACCTACATAACCAACTAACAAGATAGTGAATGTCAAACCAAGATCCAAATCTCAGTCGAGAACAAGAAAAGTACGAAAACCCAGTCCCTAGTCGTGAGTTTATACTTACTCACCTTCAAGAGCGTTCAAAGCCTGCTAACTACGCGCAATTATGTGAAGAACTAGCAGTAAACGATGACGAACGCCAAATAGCATTTAAACGCCGCCTTCGCGCTATGGAGCGTGACGGACAGCTGTATTTCAATAAATTTAAATGCTACGCCCTAATTGACGAAGCCGGTTTAACCAAAGGCAAAGTAATAGGCCACAGAGACGGTTTCGGCTTTTTAGAAGTTGAAGGCGAGAGTAAAGATTGGTTTATTGCTAAGCACCAAATGAATATGGTGTTACATGGCGACATTGTACTAGCTAAAGGCACTAAACGTGGTTCTGGCTCAAAATGCGATGCACGTATTATAAAAGTGCTTACTAACGAGCGCGCGCCAATTGTTGGCCGTTACTTTGTTGAGCACGGTGTTGCTGTTGTAGTCGCTGAAGACCCGCGCATAACGCAAGATATAATGATTTTACCAGGCAACGAAAACGGTGCCCGCCATAACCAAATGGTGCAGGTTAAAATTACGCAAAACCCAAGCCGTAACATGAACGCGGTAGGCAAAGTTATAGATGTACTTGGTGAGCATTTAGCCCCAGGTATGGAAATTGAAGTTGCACTGCGCAATCACGATATTCCACATGTATGGCCAGAAGAAGTTGAAGCACAAGTTGCTCATCTAGGTGAATTTGTTGAAGAAGCTGACAAACAAGGTCGCGTAGATTTACGTGATTTACCACTTGTAACTATTGATGGCGAAGATGCACGCGACTTTGATGACGCAGTATATTGTGAACCTAAAAAATCAGGTGGCTGGCGCTTATGGGTTGCCATTGCCGATGTATCGCATTACGTAGGAATGAACACGCCGCTTAACAAAGAAGCAATTTTGCGTGGTAACTCAGTGTATTTTCCTGAGCAAGTAATTCCGATGCTACCAAAAGTGCTTTCTAATGGATTATGTTCGCTTAATCCAAAAGTAGATCGCTTATGTATGGTTGCCGAAATGACCGTGTCGAGCGCGGGTAAACTTTCGGGTTATAAGTTTTACGAAGCGATAATGAACTCGCATGCACGTTTAACTTACACCAAAGTAAATGCCATTTTACAAAACGACGAAAAACTACGCGAAGAATACTCAGCCGTTGTGCCACATTTAACTGATTTACAGCAAATGTACATGGCACTTAAAGCAGCACGCCAAGACCGTGGTGCCATAGAGTTTGAAACCCTAGAAACACGTTTTGTATTTAACGCTCAGCGTAAAATAGAATCAATAGTGCCTGTTATTCGTAACGACGCGCACAAACTCATTGAAGAATGTATGATTTTAGCCAACGTATCAGCGGCTAAAATTCTTGAAAAGCACGAAGCAAGCGCGCTTTATCGTGTGCATGACGAACCAGACCAAGAAAAACTAGGTAACTTTACTAAGTTTTTAGGCGAGTTAGGTATTGAAAGCACATTAAGCGACGAGCCAACACCAAAAGAAATAACGCAAGTATTAGCGCGACTAGGTGACCGCCCAGAAGCTGAACTTATTCAAACTATGTTACTGCGTTCAATGAAACAAGCTGTATATCAGCCAGATAACATTGGTCACTTTGGTTTAGCGTTATCGGCTTACGCGCATTTTACATCGCCAATACGCCGTTACCCAGATTTAGTAGTGCATCGTGCTATTAAAGCAGTAATAAAAGCACAAGGTCAGCAAACGTCTGGCGAATATGCTTACACCGACGATGAAGTTGATCAGCTAGGTGAGCAGTGTTCTACAACAGAGCGCCGCGCCGATGATGCAACTCGCGAAGTAGCTGATTGGCTTAAATGTGAGTTTATGCAAGACCATGTAGGTGAAGAGTTTGATGGTGTTATTTCATCGGTTACCAATTTTGGTTTGTTTATTCGTTTAGACGATTTACAAATTGATGGGCTTATACACGTTACTAATTTAGGCGACGAGTTTTTTGCGCATGATGCTGCAAAACACACCCTAATAGGTGAGCACTCTCACAAAGTTTATCGCCTTGGCGATAAAGTAACAGTTAAAGTTGCGTCGGTTAGTTTAGACGATCGCCGTATAAACTTAACGCTTAAAGGCGATGTTGCACAAGACAGATACTCACGTCGTCGTGCACCAAAAAAAGGTTCAGGTAAGTCTGAGCATGCGCCAGCAAGTGTGCGTTCGCAATTAAAAGCAGGCAAAGTACCAGGTAAAAAGTCGCACAGCGATGACAAACCAAAAGGTAAAAAAAAGCCAGCAAATAAAGATAAAGGCAAGCCTGCAAATAAGTCTGCAACAAAACCTGCAGATAAAAAAGCAGCAGACTCTGCCGTAAAGAAAAAACCAAAGAAGAAGGCCGTTAAAAAGCCTAAAAGAGCAGGCAAAAATGCCCGCAAACGTACTA
The DNA here is from genome assembly GCF_014077565.1 of Pseudoalteromonas sp. 5Ae-yellow. Lineage (NCBI taxonomy): Bacteria > Pseudomonadati > Pseudomonadota > Gammaproteobacteria > Alteromonadales > Pseudoalteromonadaceae > Pseudoalteromonas > Pseudoalteromonas sp. 5Ae-yellow. The sequence goes on along the minus strand of NZ_JACGWD010000087.1, from coordinate 9,939 downwards.
GCCCAGGAGCAGACAATACGTGAGTAATGAATTAATTTTTGGCTTTCATTCTGTTGAAGCAATTTTAGAAAGCGAACCAGAGCGCTTTGTAGAAATTTACGCCCTTAAAGGTCGTGACGACAAACGCTCAACTCCGATTATTGATGAAGCACGTAAATTTGGTATTTCAGTACAGTTTATGCAGCGTAAAGCCCTTGATAGCAAATCAAAAGGTGAGCAGCATCAAGGTATTATTGCTAACGTAAAAGCAGCGCCAACGTTTAATGAAAAAGATCTTGATGCGATAATCGCTCGTGAAGACACACCGTTTTTACTTGTGCTTGATGGTATTACCGATCCGCATAACTTAGGCGCATGCCTACGTAGTGCAGACGCGGCAGGTGTTCACGCTGTGATTGTACCTAAAGATAAGTCGGCTAAGCTTAACGGTACCGCACGTAAAGTGGCCTGTGGCGCAGCCGAAACAGTTCCGCTTATTCAAGTGACTAACCTTGCGCGTACGCTTCGCGAAATTAAAGATGCAGGCGTATGGGTTGTAGGTACCGCTGGCGAAACTGATAACCACGTATTTGACGCAAGCTTAACAGGGCCAATGGCTATTGTTATGGGCGCAGAAGGCGAGGGCATGCGACGCTTAACGCGTGAGCATTGCGATATGCTTGTTAAAATCCCAATGGCGGGTACTGTCTCAAGCTTAAACGTATCGGTAGCCACGGGTATTTGTTTGTTTGAAGTATTACGCCAACGTAACGCAAATAACTAATATATAAAACGATAAGTTTTATGTATTAAAAAGCCGAGATTGAAATTCAATCTCGGCTTTTTTATCTCTGTAATTTACGCTTTAACTTTACACCAATTGATACTCTATTATAGCGATAGGAAAATAACTCTATAGCAAGGCAAAAATAACGCAATATAGTTGTTCTTATATGAGTTATTTTTAACGCAGCTAGTGAACGATTTCTCCTATACAAAGCGCAGGTAAACGGTTTAATAACAAGGCAATAATTTAGATGTGTAATACTTTTACATAAAAAATTATTAACGCTGTTAGTGAACCGTTTAGCCAGCTTTAAGCTTAAAAGCTATAAGTGTAGCCCATCTGTACAGTACGTGGCTTACCTGGCTGAATGCCACCGTTTGAACGGTTAGCAACGTATGTTTTATCAAACAAGTTATCAACGCTTAGGTATACTTTTTGATTTTCATCGATTAAGTATTTAGCAGCTAAATCCCATACTACGCGGCTATCAATTGCGTTTAAGCCCGACTGCGTTAAGTTAGCATGCGCATCAGATACGTAACGTATTTGGCTGTTAACTACAAACGCAGAAAACTCAGCACCTAACGATAACGCTACTTGGTTTTCTGGTACGTAAGGCATTGCATCGCCTTTTTCTACCGCGCCCCAAATTTCTGAATCAAAATCGTTTTTAAACTCAGAGTCTGTGTAGGTGTACGTTAATTTAACTGGGAACATAGCTGTATCAGTTGCAAACGTACGTGCTGCACTAAATTCAAAGCCCGCTACTTCTACTTCACCGTAGTTGTATTGGTCGCCAATGTTGTCGTCGCTACAACCAACCGCTGCAGTACAGTTACCGTGCATGTTGTCGTAGTCTGAGTAAAAGGCAATTACTTCACCGCTAAAGCCATCCATATTAAAGCGAGAGCCAAACTCAATGTTTACACTTTCTTCTTCTTCTTGGTCAGCATTACCAGGTGCTGCTGGTGCATACCCTTTTTGAATGCCCGCAAGTAGCGTTACGTTTTCGTTAAGCGTGTAAGTAGCACCTAACGACGGCACTAAAATTTCAGTGTCGTTCGACACATCTTTAGTTAAACCGTTGCTGCGTGTTGGATCTGATTTAGACCACTCTTCACGCGTAATAGTAATGTCTTCATAACGAAGACCAGCACTTACTACTAATGCGTCAATTGTCCACTCGTCTTGAATAAACAAGGTGCTTGCTTCTGCGCTATCTACGCGGTTGCTATCAGAGCCCGGAACGCCTTGCTCTGTAAGCGTTAAGCTTAGGTCTTGATTAAGTGTGTATTTGTCTTCCCATTGAAAACGATCCATTTCGTCTTCGTGGTAACGTACGCCAACAGTCACATAGTGATCGCCTGCCGGAATATGTAATTCAGACTGAATACCTTTAGCTTGGTAATCGCGGTTATTAGCTTTAACGCCAATACCTTCAATGCCTTCGCTTGTTGGGTTTGCTTCAAAATCGCTGTACTGCTCAAGAGTACTTAAACCTACGCTGCTGGCTTTATACCAGTTACGGTGAAAATCGTTTAAGTAAGCCGTAGCTAAAAACTCATAGCCATCACCAAAACGGTACGCGTAGTTAAGTTGGTATGCGTTGTGGCGCGTATTCATTTCATCGTTTTGCGATGCAGCATAACGACGGTAAGGACTTTCTTGATAGTCTTCGTCAGTTAAGCCCATGTATGTTTCGTCTGATGTTTCGTCAGAGTACTTAATTTTTAGCTCAAGATTATGCGCATCGTTTTGACCAAACGTATGGCCAAACTTTAATAGTAAATCTGTTTTTTCAAAGCCGGTGTTGTCATTGCCTACTGGCAGCTCTTTAAAGCCGTCTGCGCCGTAAGTAAATACTTCAATTAAACCTGCTGTGTTATTTTTTTCTTTACCAAAGTAAGCGTGGCCTTTGTAGTAACCGTCGCTACCAAGGGCTGCATCTACCATACCTTTTGAGCTATTTGGCTCAGTTGGTAAGCTGCGCGAAAGTAAGTTTAAAACACCACCTGTAGTACGCGGGCCGTACTTAACTGAGGCTGCGCCTTTTAATACTTCAATAGATTCCATACGACCCATAGTAGGGAAGTAGTATGCTGAAGGTGCTGAATATGGTGCTGGTGCAACTAATACACCGTCTTCCGTTACTGATATTTTATCGTTACGGCCAGTACCTGTACCGCGCATACCAATATTAGGACGAAGGCCATAACCGTCTTCTTCTTGCACGTAAACGCCCGGAACAGACGCTAAAACGCGAGAAATATCGGTAAACTGGAATTTTTGAAGCTCTTCTTCAGAAATAAACGTAGCTGAACCAGGAATATCGTTAATTGCTTGCTGAGAGCCAATAACAGTGATTTGTTCAAAGCGTTGTTCTTTATTGCTGGTGTCTTTTGCTATTGCAGTAGCACTAAAAGACAAAGCAATCGCAGTTGCCAAAGTAGATACTAAAAACTTAGGGTTCATTGTGTTCCTAATCATGTCAATTATCTTAATTGGCGTAATTTGAACACGTTAACGAATACGAATCAATGTTATTAACTATTTAATTATTCAGTTTAATAGAACTAAAAACACCTACTTATGCAACTTAGTTAACTAAATTGTTTCTTTTGTATTACTTCACAACTCATAAACTAATTATAAAGTTTTGATTAGCTATAACCCAAACGTAGCGCTATAAACTCCGCGAGCTTATCTACGGCATGATCAGATTCACCCGAACTTTTAATTAAACTAATACCAATATTGCCAAGAGCCGGTAAATGTTTGGTTTGAACTTGATAGTTAAGCTCACTCGGTACTGTGCTTTTAGCAAGTACGGTAATACCTAAGCCTTCTTTTAATGCAGCAATAAGGCCGGTTAAATCTGCGTTGCTATAGACAATACGGTATTTTATGCCCGCATTTTTTAATGCATCAATTGCACGGCGACGATAAATACACCCCTCTGGGGCAGTAACTAGCGTAACCACGTCGTTTTGCGCAAGTGACAGGTCGCCCACCCACACCAGTTCGTCTTGCATAAAAATAGGAAACTTATCAGAGTTAAGTCGCTCATTGAGCGCAAGTACTAAATCAAATTGATCTTGCCTTGAGGCCGAAAGTAAATGTTTACTTAAACGCGATTTAACCTCTAGCGATACCTCAGGGTAGAGCGCCACAAAGTCGCCAATGATAGAAGGTAAAATGCGCGCTGCAAATTCGCTCGGAATACCTAAGCGCACTTTACCCGCGATATTTTCTGATGTGAACTGCTGCAAAATAGCATCGTTGTGTTGCATCATTTGTTTTGCCATAGGCAATAATAGCTCGCCGTACTGGTTTAATACTTGGCGCTGTCCTTGTTTTTTAAATAGTTTATAGCCAAGCACGTCTTCTAGGCGCTTTATTTGCAAACTAACAGCTGGTTGCGACAGGCCAAGTAAATCGCCGGCTTTAGCAAAACCACCTATTTCAACTACCATTACAAAAGTACGTAAAGCGTCGGTTGATATGTTTTTCATATTTAAAATTACAATTTATATAGCTATATATATAAGTATTATTTATCAATTGATAAAAAATTACAATTTGTTGTTGGTAGGCGTGGGCAATATACTTTTATAATCGAAAATACACAGGTATTTGTTATGACTTTTAACCCAATAATGTTTGCCCGCCACAGCAACGCAAGTAGTGCGGTTACTAACGCTTTGCAAACTAACAACAATCACGTTGTAATGGATTTTAGCGGCACCGAAACCAGTGTATTTTTAAGTACCATTTTAGGCCTTGATTTAACAATGCTTACCGCCAGCGGTTTAGGCTTAAAAGGCACACTTGATGGCGACTATAATTCTGACTACAGCTTTGCTGTTTATTACTTTAGCGAAACCGCTTTTAGATTCGTACTGCCACACAACGCAAGCCTTCAACTACAAGCACTTATAAACGAGCAACAACTACGTTTTGATATTGATTATGTAGTACGCACCGACCTAGCAAGTTTTATTTTAAGTGGCGACAACGCCTTTGATACCCTAGTTAATGCTTTTAAATTAACACCAGGTTTGCGCTTATCAAATGCGCAACTATGCTACGGTGCGCAAAGTGGTGATGTATTTATTACCGCCATTGATAAAAACGACGAACAACACTTTGTATTAGTCGCTAAACAACAAGAATTACAAAAATGGCAAAGCTACATGCAAGCGCAAGGTTTTGCACTTATGCATAGTGAAGCCGCATAACGAATACAAACAACAGGTGAACATAACAATGTTTGCCTGTTTTTAATTGCGATTAAGCAATTAAAGTCTATTTAAGCCACGCCCTAAACAGGGTTAATTTAAACGTGAAGGAATGTTATGACTTCTAAAACTGTACTACATGCTAAGCACCTAGAAGCGGGCGCAAAAATGGTTGATTTTCATGGCTGGGAAATGCCAATCAACTACGGCTCACAAATAGAAGAACACAATAGCGTGCGTACCGATGCAGGTATGTTTGACGTATCACACATGACCATTGTTGATATTGAAGGGCCTCAAGCACAAGCATTTTTACGTAAGCTAGTAGCTAACGACGTTGCAAAATTAACCGTACCAGGCAAAGCGCTTTACACAGGCATGCTTAACGAGCAAGGCGGTGTAATAGACGACTTAATTATTTATTTCTTTAGCGAAACGTTTTACCGCCTAGTTGTTAACTCAGCAACACGCGAAAAAGACCTAGCGCATTTAGCTAACGTATCGAGCGACTTTGACGTAACTGTTACAGAGCGCCCAGAGTTTGCAATGATTGCAGTACAAGGCCCTAACGCTAAAGCAAAAACAGCCACTCTTTTAAATGCCGAGCAACAAGCAGCGGTTGAAGGTATGAAGCCGTTTTTTGGTGTTCAAGTAGGTGATTTATTTATTGCCACAACGGGTTATACTGGCGAAGACGGTTACGAAATAGTAGTACCAAACGACCAAGCAGCCGATTTATGGCAACAACTGCTAGACGCAGGTGTTAAGCCTGCTGGTTTAGGTGCACGCGACACGCTACGTTTAGAAGCAGGTATGAACCTTTACGGCCTAGATATGGACGAAAGCGTATCACCACTTGCCGCTAACATGGCATGGACCATTGCATGGGAACCAGAAGATCGCGACTTTATTGGTCGTGACGTACTTGTTAAGCAACGCGCAGAAAAAAGCACTGACAAACTAGTTGGCTTAGTGTTTGAAGAAAAAGGCGTGTTGCGTAGCGGTTCTAAAGTAATTGTTGACGGTGGGGAGGGTGTTATTACCTCAGGTACTTTCTCACCAACACTTGGTTTTAGTGTAGCCCTTGCACGTGTACCACGTTCAACAGGGGATACAGCTCAAGTAGAAATGCGTAAAAAATTAGTAAACGTTAAAGTAGTAAAGCCTAGCTTTGTACGTAACGGTAAATCAATAATTTAAATAATTTGGTTATACCAATCACAATAATTATTGCGATTGGTATCCTCCCAATATAAACCAAAGGACAAATAAAATGAGCAACATTCCTAGCGAGTTAAAATACGCACCTTCACACGAGTGGGTTCGTAACGAGGGCGACGGTACATTTACTGTTGGTATTTCTGAGCATGCACAAGAACTTCTTGGCGACATGGTATTTGTTGAATTACCAGAAGTTGGCGACGAAGTAGACGCTGGCGAAGACTGTGCAGTAGCAGAGTCGGTTAAAGCAGCATCAGACATTTACGCACCTATCAGTGGCGAAATTGTTGCAATTAACGAAGAGCTTGAAGACTCACCTGAAACAGTAAACAACGACGCTTACGGCGACGGTTGGTTATTCCGTATTAAAGCATCTGACGAGTCTGAGCTAGACAACTTATTAGACGCTGAAGGTTACTCGCACACTATCGACGAAGAATAATCATTTTTTGAAGATAACTAAAAGCCCCGTTTAATGTATAAAAATGGGGCTTTTATGATTTTACAGCGCACAACCCCATACTGAGTGAGCTGTTAAATCGTCAAATATTTTAATTAATGCTAGTTACCCATTAGCATTTAGGATCATAGGAATCTGGATTCATGTCAAACGCCAAATCTCTTGAAGAACTAGAGCAAAAGCAAGATTTTATTCGCCGCCATATTGGGCCAAGCCCAGCACAAGTAAGCGATATGCTAAGTGCTTTAGAAGTATCGAGTGTGCAAGAGCTCATTGACCAAACTGTACCGGCTAGCATTCGTCTAGAACAACCGTTAACAGTTGGCGAAAGCCGTACTGAAGTTGAAACACTAAGCTACCTAAAATCAGTAGCAAGCAAAAATAAAGTTTTCAAATCGTACATTGGCCAAGGCTACCACCCAACTAACGTACCGCACGTAATTTTACGTAACGTACTAGAAAATCCAGGTTGGTATACAGCGTACACACCGTATCAGCCAGAGATTGCACAAGGGCGTTTAGAATCATTATTAAACTTCCAAACTATGACCCTAGATTTAACCGGTCTTGATTTAGCAAGCGCGTCACTACTTGACGAATCAACAGCCGCTGCAGAGGCTATGGGCCTTGCAAAACGCGTATCAAAAGCTAAAAAAGCCAATGCCTTTTTTATCGCAGACGACGTACACACACAAACAATCGACGTAGTAACAACGCGTGCCGAGCAGTTTGGTTTTGAAATAATTGTAGGTAAAGCAGAAGATGCCGTAAACCACGACATTTTTGGCGCATTGTTCCAATACCCAACTACATCAGGCGAAGTGGTAGACATAACTGACCTAATTGCTGGCGTACAAAGCAAAAAGGCGATTGCCTGTGTTGCTGCCGACATAATGAGCTTATTACTATTAAAAGCACCGGGTAAACTAGGCGCAGACGTAGTACTTGGTTCGGCTCAACGTTTTGGCGTACCTATGGGTTACGGCGGTCCTCATGCTGCATTTTTTGCAACACGTGACGCATACAAACGTTCATTACCAGGTCGTATTATTGGTGTATCTAAAGACCGTTTAGGTAACGACGCACTACGTATGGCAATGCAAACGCGCGAACAACACATTCGCCGCGACAAAGCCAACTCAAACATATGTACAGCGCAAGTATTACTTGCCAACATGGCAGCGTTTTACGCGGTGTACCACGGCCCACAAGGCTTAAAAACTATCGCGCAGCGTATACATCGCTTTGCTGATATTTTAGCAACTGGCCTTAAAGCTAAAGGCATCGCACTTAAACACAGCACATGGTTTGATACCCTTACAATTGCAGATGACAGTAAAGACGACGTAATAGCACGTGCCATTGCAAAAGGCGTAAACTTTGCAACAAACCACGAAGGCGAGTACTCAATTTCGGTATCAGAGACAACAACACGTGCCGATATCGCTGAGTTATTCGATATTATTTTAGGCGAAGGCCATGGCCTAAGTGTTGACGCTATTGCAGCCGACGTTGAAGCAAATGGCAGCGAGTCAATTCCTGCAAGTTTAGTACGTGATGACGAAGTACTAACGCATCCAAACTTTAACAGCTATCACAGCGAAACGGACATGCTTCGCTACATCAAGCGACTAGAAAGCAAAGATTTATCGCTTAATCACTCAATGATCTCGTTAGGCTCATGTACCATGAAACTAAACGCGACTGCTGAGATGATCCCAATTACGTGGCCTGAGTTTGCAAACCTTCACCCATTCTGCCCGCTAGATCAAGCAGAGGGTTACCAAATAATGATTGGCGAGTTACACGACTGGCTAGTAAACATTACCGGTTACGATGCAGTATCACTTCAGCCAAACTCTGGCGCGCAAGGTGAATACGCAGGCTTAATCGCGATTCGTAAATACCACGAGTCACGAGGGGATGCACACCGTAATGTATGTTTAATCCCAAGCTCTGCGCACGGTACTAACCCTGCATCAGCGCAAATGGCGAGCATGAAAATTGTGGTAGTTAACTGCGACAAAAACGGTAACGTAGACATGGCCGATTTGAAAGCGAAAGCTGAAGAAGTGTCTGAAAACTTATCGTGTATCATGATCACATACCCGTCTACGCACGGCGTATACGAAGAAACAATTCGCGAGATTTGTGACATTATTCATGAGCACGGCGGTCAAGTTTACATGGACGGCGCAAACATGAACGCGCAAGTGGGTGTAACAAGCCCAGGCTTTATTGGCTCAGATGTATCGCACTTAAACTTGCATAAAACGTTTTGTATTCCACACGGTGGCGGTGGTCCAGGTGTTGGCCCAATTGGTGTGAAATCGCACCTTGCTCCGTTTATGCCAAACCACAGCGTAATTAACGTACCAGGTACTAACATCGGTAACGGTGCAGTATCAGCAGCGCCTTACGGCTCAGCCGCTATTTTACCTATTTCATGGGCTTACATCACCATGATGGGGAGCGAGGGCTTAAAACAAGCTACTGAAATGGCTATCGTTAATGCTAACTACTTAACGCATGAGCTAAGCAAGCACTTCCCAATTTTATACCGTGGTCGTAACAACCGTGTTGCTCACGAATGTATTGTTGACTTACGCCCGCTTAAAGAGCTATCAGGCATTACTGAAATGGACGTAGCTAAGCGCCTGCAAGATTACGGCTTCCATTCACCAACTATGTCGTTCCCAGTAGCTGGCACGTTGATGATTGAGCCAACTGAGTCTGAATCAAAAGGTGAGATCGACCGCTTTATCGAAGCAATGGTGTCAATTAAAGGCGAAATCGAAAAAGTAATCTCTGGCGAATGGTCAATCGAAAACAACCCGCTAGTGTTTGCACCGCATACACAAGGCGACGTATTAGGTAACGAATGGGACCGCGCATACGACCGTTTTTACGCTGCATTCCCAGTGCCTGCAGTGGCTAAAAACAAGTTTTGGCCAACCGTTACACGTATTGATGACGTATACGGCGACCGTAACTTAGTATGTTCATGCCCAGCGGTAGAGACTTATCGCGACTAAGAGACAGACTAATTTTTGAACTTTAATGGGTAGTAAGTTCCATTATAGTTTGAAAATTTATCAAAATTATAAAAGCCGTTGCAGCAATGCAACGGCTTTTTTGTTTGCCCAGCGAAGCTGGCAAACCCGATAGGCTGAAAGATGCCTTATTACCCTGACTAAGGGGAAGATAATCTGAATGGCAAGGGCGTCACTGGCCAACGGTGGGGTCTGAAGGAA
>NZ_JACGWD010000090.1:0-15102 GCF_014077565.1 Pseudoalteromonas sp. 5Ae-yellow | reverse complement strand
AAATGGTCTAATCCCATTTAATTACATCTGTGCTTGCCTTGATGAACTGTGCCAGCCTGAGCCCGATATCGACAGCTTGTTACCCTGGAATTTTAAAACATAGGTGTAGTTCGCTAGACGCTCACGAAACAACAAACACTTCACTGTCTGATAGTGAGCTAGAAGCTTTTCTACCATTACTGAACAAAATAAAAGAAATAGTTGATTACATCTATATTCCCAGAGAGATTGAACCTGAGCTTTTTACAAAGCTGGAAACCAATGAAATACAGGTTCTTATGGGAGAAACTTTAATACAAATATTGAGTGAGCGAGTTCCTCAGAAACAAATTAACGAAATCAACTCTAGCCTCAACTCTTTCATCGATACACTTGCACAAGAGTTGGAAATATATTCTTACAGGACGCCAACAGATAGGCAGCAATACCTCAAGAAAAATGACGTATATAATCTAATTATTCAATCATTTTTTAGCACAAGAAAATTACACAAAAAACAAGGTGAAAACTGGCTAGAAATTAGTTCATTAAGTTCAGGTGAGAAACAAAAAGCCATAATAAATGTTGCACATAGCTTGTTAAAGAAGCACAGAGATACTGGTACTAATTTAATAATAGGAATTGATGAGCCGGAATCATCTTTGCACATGTCGGCATGCTTTGACCAATTCGATGCTTTATATGAGATTAGTCGAGATGCTATGCAAGTTGTATTTTCATCTCACTGGTATGGCTTTTTACCAACAATCGAGACGGGTAGTGCAACCGTAATAACCAAAAATGACTCAGCACATGTTTTCGATATGATTAACTTGGCTAATTACAGAGAGCAAATCAAGCAATTGACTACGAAATCTAAAGGGCGACTACCTTACGACATAAGACTAAAAAGCGTTAATGACTTTGTACAGTCAGTGATTACCAGTGCAATTGGTGAAACACCATTTAACTGGATTATTTGTGAAGGGTCGTCTGAAAAAGTGTACTTGAGCGCTTACTTTCAGGATTTGATTGATTCAAAAAGGTTAAGGATTGTTCCCGTTGGTGGAGCTAGAGAGATCAAGAGACTGTATAATCATTTGTCGACCTCATATGAAGACTTTCAGGAAGAAATTTCCGGAAAAATCATTTTACTTTCTGATACTGATGCGCAATTGGTTAATTATGATGTGAAGAAATATCCAAACCTTTATTGTAAGAGAATAGTTAATTGCATGAAAGAGCGAACGACAAAGCTTGTCAATATTCAAGCCAATCCAGTTTCTCCAGCAACTGAAATAGAGGACTCTTTAAATGGCAAATTGTTCTATGAAACTTTATGCACTTTTATCGATAGTTATCCTGATAAACTTAGTTTCTTGCATGAAATAGAAGATGAAATCACCCAAGAAAGTTCACGAATCGCACTAGATTTAAAAGCTAGCCAATGGGGTGAAATTGAGCAATTTTTCGATTTGGATAATAATAAGTTTTCATTCTCTAAGCGATATGTTGAGGCAATAAGTGACGAGTACGCAGTACCTTCTTGGATAGAGGAAATCAGGGAATGGTTGGGCTAACTTTTTTTGTTAGCAAGCCACGACATTCTGAAATTTTATGCACTTATAGTTAAAAAGTTCTTTGATTAAATTTTATGTGTTTAAATAGTAAGGAGTTTTACTATTCATACTGAAAATACCAACATCAAAATATTATTCCCTCTTGTTTGTGAATGCATTACTGTAATGCTAGATGCTCATAAATCAGGTAAGGAAAATGCTAATGTGTCAGAGATGCAAAAATATGCACATGATGTCTTTTCAAGGGTTTCAGAAATTGATAATGCATTTAAAACTTTAAACATGTCTCTAGAGTATCTCAATAAGAGGGACTTTAAAGATTCAAATTATGAATTATCGGAGCATTATTCTTTTCATGCTGAAAACTTTCTATTAAGACTAACCAGTGTTGTTGACAGGTGCCACCTATTAGCAGGTACAACAGTGCTTTTGGATAAAAGTAAAATGGAGAGAGCGGGAGGAAATAGATATGTTTTAGACCTCCTAAAAAAAGATTATCCGCAGGCGGCTGAAACAATAAAGAAGTTAAATGATTCGGTATCGCAATTAAGGTGTTCGCGAAATAAAGTAGCCCATCAAGAGGGCTATTCGAACAAAAATCTTATTGTTATTCAAGCTATGGAAGGTCCTTCAGATGAATTTTCATCCGAAATAGAAAAAGTGATGTCAATGGAAAACATAAAAAAGATAGTGCGTGAAGACATAGCTTCTAATTTTCAGCCAATAGTACCAGTCATGAATAATTTAGTGACAAACCTAATTAACAGCTTTGCAGTTATTTATAAAAGCATAGTGAAAGACAGATAACATGCACGTGCAAGCGACTGTATTTTACGCCGCTTGATGAGGGCGTTGAGGCTGTAGAATTACTATTTTTAAAGAAAATCAGTCCGTTTTATGGGTTCCAAATGCATTACCTAATGCTTTAAAAACGCTTAGAGTTAATTATAGGAGCTCGTTTTTAATTGAATTTGGCTGTTGGAGTTATTCTACAGTCTCGTTACCTGCACCTGTTTATTCACATAGAAGACTCTCAATTCTAATTGACAATTGTGAATGTCAATCTCTTTTTAAATCAATTGCTTGGTTTTTTTTGAAGGTTAGAGCTTATTACTTTATCAATATGGTTTTGCATAACTTGTTTGAACTCTTTAAAAATGATAATAGCAGCTAAACAGAAATCTAAAATCATACCTATCTAACTGCTATTTATTTGAATCTTAAAACTAATTCTTAAAACTAGTTATGACACACTAATTGGTATGTATGAATTTCTTTTTTGCTGCTACCCCATTTTAATGACCATAGCTCGCTGTTATCAACTGGGCAACTTGAAATGTAGTTGACGATGTCATTAGCCTTCTTTGTACTGTCACGGACATCTGATGCAATTGATAAGATCGTAACTTCGGAATGCTTTAAAGCGTATTCAACCTCTCTTCCACTAACTGCACTTCCTTCTCCGGTCGTAAGAATTACAGCTGTATAATGTGATTTTGCAATAGTCTTTTTTAAAGTATCAATTTCTGAGTACATCCAATCGTAGTATGTATTTGCAAGTGAAATTTCGGAGTTTGGAATATCTTCAGCAGAAATAAGCTTTCCAAATTTGAAAGATGAATTTAACATTGAATTTTTCAGCGCTTGCATGATTTCCATTGGCACATTTGGAGTGGTGTCGTAACCACGCACCTTGTGGCCATATTTCTGGGCTTTTTGAGATGTAACAATTAACACTTTATGGTGTATTTGCGAAAGTTTATCTGCTAGCTCTTGGACAACACGTGATTCACCTGATCCCCCTTTGGTTCTTAGGACACTCATATATATAACTGGTGCAAGATCGGTAAATTTATTTGCTAAGGTTTTGAGATTAGGTAATTTTTGTTTTGGTGTAGGCATGAAATCCTCTTTATTAATTTAAAGACAGGATACAAGAGCCTAGAATTGATACTAAAAAGTAGCTACCCCTTTAAAAAAAGGAGTCCTAGGTCTCTTTAGTATCGAAATCTGAATTGTAAGTTACTACAAGCTATTAGAGCTTGAGTTTATACATTAATTGAAAGAGGCCTTTTCATCAAGGTTTATTTGGCTTGTGCTCCTAGTCCAGTGTTAAATAAAACTCGGTATAGCTAATAAAAAATAGTTGTACAACGATTTCAACACACATAGCTTGGTGGCAAACAGTGGGATTTGGTAGTAAGTGGATGCAGGTTAGCTTTGGGTGTACCAAAAACATTTGATTTATGCCACGATACTTACTGTAAGGCATGTTGGTAGTAACTTAGTAAACTTAATTGTTAGTAACGCCTATCTGCGATGCCTCATTTACTAAAAGTCTATATCCAAACTGGAGGGAGATTATTAACATTGCCCAATCAGATCCAACTTTTTATTGCGACTCATCTCACTGCTGCTGTAGGTAGATCCCCTTGTTGATATTCAATGCTCGAATATCAGCTGCTTTAAGCAGCACAGCATTTGCACTCTCATGGGCAAGCGTCTCTTATCCTACCATCCCCATGACAGCCCGTTTGTTCTGAGACGTATCTGGCTCAGAACCGGAAGGCTAAATATTATGAGGTTATTTTTCTCAAATCTCATTCTTGCTTTTGATTATACGAATATAAGCATAGAGCTCAAGGGGTTAATTTGCTTAAAAATATGTTGTTATTTGTTTTTCCCTGTTACGCAGGAGATTTTGCAAAATTAAAAATATTGGTTAGTTTTTTAATTTAAGTAGTTTAAGAGTTGTTGTATCTGATGGACTAATACTTACTAGTATAGTCAGCCACCTAAAAGGTAGCTGACTTACAATCTGGCTATGTATTTACTCTAGACCATTCTTCCTTAGCTTTAGCCCTCTGAGCATCAATATACTCAGCTAGATCATTTAAGTGAATGTAATATGGTGCTTTTGCCGAGCTTCCTATTTTGAATGTAGGAATTGGCAGATCCTTTGCTTTGGCTTTATTCATCGATTTGATTAAGTTCTATTAGTCTAACCTGAAAGATCAAGTTAAGACTAATTCACATTACTTAAAATCGTTGTACAACGATGTATATGGATTAGAACCAAAGCGACAGTCTGACACGGTGTCAGACTGCTAGTTTATGGTTCAACTTATAACTACGATAACTCTTATTAGTCCCCAATGTTGTTGTGATTGGAAAGTGTTGGTAATTCTGTAATTGAGCTGGCGCTTTATTTTGAACCGAGAATTGAAATCAATTTTAAATTCAAGGCATTACTGTTGACTAAAATCGTTGTACAACGATTTTAGTCAAGTTAAAACTGAGGTTACAGTCTGACACGTTGTCAGACTATTAGTTAATGATTCAACTTGTAACTTCGATAACACTTATTAGTTCACATTGGGTTGCATGTTTAGTGGTTATCATTAACTAAAGTCATTATGCAACGACATGTAGTTAAGTTAGAACTGAGGCTACAGTCTGACACGGTGTCAGACTGTTAGTTTATGATTCAACTTATAACTTCGATAACACTTGTTAGTTCACAGTGGTTTTTGAAAAGCGTTGGTGATTTTAGAATTGAGACTGATCTTGATTGTGAACCGCGAATTTAAAGCAAGTTTGTATACCCAAGAGGTTATCATTATTGGATCCAATAGTTGTTACTAATTAGATCTTCGTGAACAAAACAGTAGGATTAGGTAGTAAAAACCGTGTTCAACGTCCACGTTTAGCTTAAAACTGTCAAGATTAGGTAGTAAAAACCGTGGTCAGCACGCATATTCAGCTTAAAAAGGACTGGATTAGGTAGTATAAACCGTGTTCAGCGACTACGTTTAGTTTAAATGGGTGGGATTAGGTAGTAAAAACCAAGAGCAAAGTATGGGATAATCTCCAAAAAGGTGGGGTTAGGTAGTAAAAATCCAATACCAAAGAGTTATCTGCTACCAAAACAGTGGGGTTTGGTAGTAACTTAGCAAACTTACTTATTAGCAGATCCTATCTGTGATGCCTCACTTCTAAAAGTCTATATCCAAACTGGAGGGAGATTATTAACATTGCCAGTCAGATCCAACTTCTTATTGCGACTAATTTCACAGCTGTTGTAGATGGGATTTAAGTAGCACTACATTTGCACTTTCATGGGTAAGTACCTTCTGCCTTATCACATAGGAGGTTATGAAACAGTAATAGTCATTTGTTATTACTATTGCTTGGATTTAGCCAGTGTAAGAATCGTTGTATCTGATGGGCTAATGCTTACTGCATAGTCAGCTACCTAAAAGGTAGCTGACTTACAATCTGGCTATGTATTTACTCTAAACCACTCTTCCTTAGCTTTAGCTCTTTGAGCATCAATATACTCAGCTAGATCATTTAAGTGAATGTAATATGGTGCTTTTGCCGAGCTTCCTATTTTGAATGTAGGAATTGGCAGATCTTCTGCTTTGGCTTTATTCATAGCTGTACGGAGCGAACAGCCAAAATAGTCATCACAAACCTTACCCAAAGGGATAATGGCTTCTTCAAATTGAGCAAGTAGCATAAATACTGTGTTCATAATCTTTCCTAAACCGTTAAAGCTCATAAAGAGCCAAATCAAAAATGAGGGTTTGGTAGTCAAAGGAAAGTGCTAGACAGGTATGTTGAAGGAGGCTAATGAATCTCAGGTTATCGCAACGCAGTCTGGGTTACGGCCTATGTGACTGGAGAAACATTCACCAAGTTGAATTTCTAAGAAATGCGTCAACTTTGGCTACGAGTAAATAGTATATCTGTATAGTTGGTTATATCAACTTATATAGCGTTACCTTTTAAATATAGCCATCAACTATCCCATCGGGCTTCTCATAAAACTAATAAAAACATGTCAAAATTATTAGTTTTTTATAGCTATAAGCTAAAGAGTTGAAATTATTTTCAGCTTTTTCTAAGCACTTTATTTCTAACGTAATTGACTGCGTTGCAGTCTATTACGCCCTAATAAAAACTAAAAATATCGCTATATATCATATGGTTAAATCGAATCTGTAGTTGTGGGTAAGTGAGTTTATGTGCTAATTTTAAAGGGTTATGTGTGTAAATTTAGTTTTCCATAAAGCAAAAGGCTATTTATCTGCGTGTAGCATTAGTGATTAGGAGAGGTGGGAGTTCCTAGTCAAATATTAATTCATATTTAAGGTAAGTAGTAATGCACTCTAATCCGTTACAGAAAGACATGAACCAAACAATGCTACTCGAACTTGAGGAAGCTCTAATTGGTGAAGATAAAGCTGTGGCAATTTTAAAATCGGCTAAAGATTTTGTTGAATCTGGTGTATGTGATAACCCGTTGAAAGCGCTATTGGGGCATCATTACCGAAACTCCAAAAAAGCGTTTCAAGAATACCTGATCGATAAAGCTGGTGGCAGTTCAGCAAAAGTTGGGACGGCAAGAGTAAAGGCATCAATGCTAAATAAGGCCAGTGAAGCGCTAATTCCAATTAAGCATAAATTTGCTAGGTTTAACTCTCAAAGCATTTTAAAGGCGGCGACTATAGAGCCTATGAATATTGATGAGCTTAAAAAACTCACAGAGCTTCATGATATATATAATGCGTTAGGGGAGCACTACTTTTCGGATTTAACATATCGGGACAAGGACGCTGCTTTTTCTGTTATCACACAGGATTGTCTTTCGAAAAATCATTTTGCTCGAGTTCGTGAAAAAAGAATTAAAAATTTTACTACTAAAACACATGGTAAAGCAGCTGAGAATATTATTAATGGATGGACTAAGGTAGAGGCGCATTTCTCGCTGCCAGAAGGTCTCATCACTCGCTTCATACCTAAAATGATCCACATACCACAACGTAAGTCTTGTCCGAATGGAACGAAGAAGCCGAGTGAGTTATTAGACTTAGGGAAAAACGCTGAAAAACACTTTATGACTTTAGCTAGCTATTTTATGCAACCAATGACAGTTGATGAGATTCTTGAAACCCATCATCATATGCAACTAGCGAATAACTTTTTAAGCACCGCTCAGTTCAAATCCCCTAAGAAGTATTGGAGTACTAATGGTCGTGGAGATACGCCGACGGTTGAGATTTGGCGCAATATCTTGCGTAATTTTTCAACTACGTTTGTTAAGTGCGGGCTAATACAGTCAATAGAAGAATTTGATTTTTCCATGCTATTGAACGGGCGTAATTTACAGCTTTTTTATGATTACCATACTAATGGCATCTGGGTTAATAGCTATAATGATATTATTAATCAAGCCGAGTATAACCAGCGCCGTGCTCTCAAGGTAAAGAGTATAGTAGAGTATGATTTTCTAGGCGGAGACAATCATAAGCAAGCAAAGAAATGCCTAATGAAGCTGCTGGTATTAATTAAATCTCCAAATATTTCGTTAGTCCCTTACTTACCAATGTTCTACTTTATCCCGAGCTCTCCAGCTAAAAATTTACAAGAATACTGTTTTGATATTAGTAAGCTGGTAAGTAAAGTGGAGGGCTTGATAACACTAATTAATTCTAGTGGCGAGGCTAACCCTAGTGACGGGAATCGTAATATCAAGTGGTTAATAGACACTAGTTACCGTGCCAACAAAGGCCTTCAAGGCGGCGTTGAAGATGGGGTCATAGAGTATCAAAAAATAGTTAGAAAGTTTGAAGAGTTAGCTTATGAACCATGTAGTAATGGGGATGACCGACTAAGGTATTTATCTATCGCATTAGCGATGAGGATTGCTTTGGTTAATCCACTTAGAATTAGTAACTTTGAAGACTTAATCGCTGAACCATACAGAACAGTTGAAGAAGCTGCCAATTCTAAAGCCGCTGCTCTGATATCAAATGCCGATGATAGTTATAGTACCTTTATTCCTTTGCCGCTCGTTAAAAATAGAGCTCACCTTGGCAAACATGCTAAAGGCATTGAAAACAAATTACCTATAGCGCTAAGCGACAAAATTAATGAGTTCATTGAGCAAAGAGCGCTTCATTACCATGGTATGGACAATAGGTTATTTATCTGGAATGGCATAAACAGCCGTGGTGGCTTACGAGTTAATATGTCGGAACAGACTTATCGTGTGATTCAGCTAATATGGCCTGAACGGGATTGGATCGTTAAGGGGATCAACCCTCATGCTTTAAGGCATTTTGCTGCGACTTACTATCTATCAAAAAATCGCCAAGATTACGCTGGATTATCAATACTGTTAAACGATAAGGAAGAAACGGTACGTAGCGTCTACGCAAAGTTAGACCTTCACTCGATTCAAGAAGATATTATGCGGCATGGGGAAGCGTGCTGTAATTTCTGATATTGCCTTAGGTGTAGTAACCCATACTCGATCTTACATTTACTGGTTAGCCATGACTAAATTGTTCAGTGGGTCTGCTGGTATCGGCAAGTCACAATTGGACAAAATGAGCTTTAAACTGAGGGCGGCTTTGTGACAGAAGCTGTCGTTCAGCTAGTTTATCAAATGACTAATAAAACTAAAATAACGGACATTTAACCTAACTCACATTTGGACAGAAACGTGTCAGGGACTTTTCTAAATTAGCAACGCACAGATAGCAATACGTACGGCTGTGTTTATCAGACCTGTTTATTCAATAACTTTATCGAGTCCGTTCAAAAGTACCGTTCACATCACGCGTGTAACTTTCCCGTGTGCAATTCGTTATTAGCGCTTACATGGCAAGGCCTCTAGGTTAATACGACAGTGTAACCTAGAGTGCCGCCGCACCTGTTTTTAATGTGAAATGGTAGATACACCGGCAATTATTTTAATAAATACTCACCTTTTGCTTATTCGTAAAAGTGCTATGCGTTAAATTATGATTAAGCGGAACTAAGGCGACAGGTTAATTTTTTCAGCGCCGCAGATAGTTAAAAAATTTTGTTAGTATCAAAGAAACATAAAAAATGAAGGTAACCAGGCACGAGGCCTGGTTGAAAATCAACGATAGTAAAATGGCATGGATGCCACGTTCTAACCGCCAATCTTTTACGGCAATTTAAGATTACACTGCGGTTGGGGCACTATCAATATTAATGAGCACGCGAATGAAAATAGATATTCATTATAAAGTGAAAGTAGAAGGAAGGTTTTCTATTAATTTAATTTCCCTAATTTCTGTAGCCCAATTGGTTATAAGTTTAATAGGTTAATTGTTAGGTAGGGGGTATTGCAGGTCAAAGTGTGATACCCCATTATTTTAGCCGCTAAAATTAAAGTTTCACCGGTGAAACTCAGTTGTTGGATGAAGGTCTTGTGTTTGATTTTCTGCTATCAGTTAACAAATATAAAAATTAATTATTTATCATTATGTTTTCATTTTTTGACAATGCTAAAGGCGTGAACTATAAATACCTTTCAATTGATATTAAAAGGGAAATTCAAGGACTATGAAAATAAATTTAATTAATTGCCTGCTATCTGTAGTCATAGCAACTGGTGTAAGTAATATGAGTTATGCTGAGGAAGTTCCGCGCAGTCAACAAGTAATTACCTCCCTTCCTGTACTCACTAGTCAGAATGCTCCAGCTCCTGCCGAAATCAAAAACATCCGCATGGAGTCTGAATTAATGGCTCGAGCATCAGCTCCGCCGCTATCTTCAATGTGGGTATATGCTGTTGGTTCAACTGATTGTGGGTGGGAGTCCACTGTTGGTATGACAACAACTGCATGTGATCATGGGGGAGAGCAGCTGCGTACTGCTGTTTTAGAAATTGGTTATGGTTATAATCATATTGCTTGGATGAACGGTGGGTTACTTCCGAGTTCCACAATGTACTCAAGTACGCCTGTTTGTGTGACTGGTAGTAATTACACATGGCCTTGTACCGCTGGGCAAACTGTCGTGGGTTTCCTCAATGAATACAATGTCGATGGTCATCAAAACGGATTATTCAAATACCAAAATACTTCGACTAATTCGCCATGGAATACTATGTCAGTCCAGATCAGTATTCTTTGATTTATTAATGATGTAGGCCAGACATTCTGGCCTTTTTATATTTCTAAATACGAATGTTAACACCAGTACTTTTGTCTTGCATGATAGACATAGCTGATTCTAACATCTTCAAAGTAGTCTCGTCATTGCGTGACAGTGCGCCTTGGATGCCATCACGCGTTTTTTGAATGAAGTTATATCGTGTTTCATCACTGTGTGCACCTGCCAGTTCGCCTCCATTTACGGGTATTTTCATAGTCATAGCCATGAAAGGCCTGCCGTCATCGAGAGACATTTCTCCATTGCGGATTTGAGTGTTGGCCCAGTCCCGCATTTCTTGCCGGGTCATACTAGTGAAATCCGCCTGTTTTGTGCTGCTGTCAGTCTTATCATTGTCTGTTTGTGCTGCTGTTAATGCAGCCGAAAATGACGTTGAGGCCTCTGTTGAAGGCTTGGTACGCTGGTTCCCATTAAAATAATGTACGTTTGCATCAACTCGCATAGGTTCTTTTCCTTAGTATGATCGTATGAGTGATATTAACTGCAAAACCTGCGCCATAATTATACACTTATAGTCTTTTGAAAACGCCTTTAAAAAGTTTATTTAAATTAAGTTGTTGAAGGTAATTCATCGTAAAGTGAAAAGCTTAATACAGAGGTGTTGGACGGCAAAGGCTTTCCGGTAACTGGAATATTTACTAATAGGCTTGGCTCATAGGCCTTAAATTATTCAGGATAAAGCCTAATAAAAGAAGGTTTTGAAATAAGCAATATTAAAGTGAAATATTGGGATCGAGATTGATACAAAGATGAGGGATATAGAAATCAATATCCATTTCAATTTTTTGATTTCTTTTAAGTGATTTGCATTTTTAAGCGATTCATTTAGCCGCTGAATATTTAGTTCAACTTCGTGTACAGTCTCCTGAGAGACGAGCGCTAAATCTTTAATACTATCAACAGAGCTTTTTAAGTTTTTCTCTGTTGCTAGTATATGAGTATCAACGCTCTTAATTTCCAGTGATTTCTTCACATATTCAGATAAAGAAATACCTTCCTTTTGCGCCTCACTACTTAAAGACTCTTTTAATTTATCGTCAATTCGGATGCTTAGAATAGCCATTCTAAAATACCTCTGATGTATACGGGTGTAAACAAAGCGTATACGCCTATTTTTAAAGGCGCAACAGGTTATTTTAGATGAAAACTGTGTATGACAAAATGAGATAATAGGCACGCTGTCGAATGAATCGCCCCGTGTTTGCCAGAGACTCAATAACTTGAGAAACTGGAACTATGAAAAAATCAAATCGCTATACATCAGAATTTCGTGAACGTGCAATTAGGCTTGTTACCACACAACAGCATGAATACCCTTCTCTTTGGGCTGCGCTAGTATCGATTTCAGATAAACTGGGATGTACCCCAGAAACACTTAGAGCATGGGTCAAGAAATCTCAAGCTCAACCGTCTAAACCCTCTTCTAATACGCAATCAACTGAAGAACGCCTTGCCGTCTTAGAGCGCGAGAATAAAGAGCTCAAGCGAACGAATGATATCCTGAGGCAAGCTGCCGCTTTTTTCGCCCAAGCGGAGCTCGACCGCAAACAGAAGTAATAGTGGATTTTATTGATGCTTGCAGAGAGCATTACGGTGTCGAGTCAATTTGCAAGGAATTGCCGATTGCACCATCAACGTATTATTCTCATAAACAGATACAAAGAGAGCCTGAGCGACTGTCTAACCGCAAAAAGCGTGATGCTGAGCTGATAATACTCATTCGCGAAGTGTGGGAGGATAATATGTCAGTTTATGGTGCAAGAAAAATATGGAAGCAGCTACAGCTTGACGACCATCAAGTCGCCCGCTGTACAGTCGAACGATTGATGCGAGTTATGGGAATTCAAGGTGTTCGTCGGGGTAAAGCACATAAGACAACGATACCTGACGAGCAACAAGATAAGCCACTTGATTTAGTTAATCGTCAATTTACTGCTGAGCAGCCAAATCAACTTTGGGTAGCTGACATCACCTATGTTGCCACATGGAGTGGGTTTGTTTATGTCGCTTTCGTGATAGATGTTTTTTCACGATACATTGTAGGTTGGCGTGTATCAACGACAATGCACACAGAGCTTATTCTTGATGCGTTAGAGCAAGCTATTTGGCATCGTGGCAACCCCGAAGGGTTAATTCACCACAGCGACAGAGGCAGCCAATATTTTTCTATACGATACACTGAGCGACTTGCTGAAGCTGGAATTCAAGCGTCTGTAGGCAGTGTGGGTGACTCTTATGACAATGCATTGGCTGAAACAATAAATGGATTATTTAAAACAGAGATTATTCGCAGAAATGGCCCGTGGAAGAATGTTGATGCTGTTGAATACGCAACGTTAGAGTGGGTTAATTGGTTTAATAATCAACGCCTATTATCTTCAATTGGGTATATTTCACCAGCTCAATATGAAACAGACTACTATGATAATTTAAACGAGTCAGGTAAAGTGGCCTGACTTAAACAAACTGGTCTCCGATGAACTCGGGGCGATTCAATTAGATAAAATAAACTGGGTAACACCTTCACAAAGAAAGCGTCAGTTAGACAAGGCAATTTAAATGTTGTCTGGAAAATTATAGCCAGCTCATCCGCACCCATTACCAGGGGAGTGTTTATCTTCATGGATGGTGCGAACTGCACATCACAATGGCCTGAAAGTACAAAGCTTTGGTCATTTTGCTTTTAATAAGCGTTATGAACTTTGGAATAGGGATATAGATAGGCTAGCGCCTGAAAGGTTGTTAGAGCAGATGTCAGTAAAAACGGGGGTAACACTTAGGGAAGCAAAGAAAACAACGCTAAGTCTATTTGAGGGGCGTTTATTTGAGTCTACAAGCCTGTCAGGTCAGCTACGCTGGATAACACCGCTTAAATTATATCATCGTACTCATACAGGTTTTGGCATGCAGTATTGTCCCCTATGCTTAGCTGAAAGTACAGACGCTTATTATCGAATTGCTTGGCGAGTGGCTTTTTATACTTTTTGCCCAAAACACTTAATACTCATGGAAGATAGGTGTAGACATTGTGGAATGGCAGTTGCTTTTCACCGAATAGAGCTTGGAAAATATCACCAGTTAGATGCTCCAGATCTAGCGGTGTGTTGGAAATGCGGGGTAAGTTTAACTGATTTCACTCCTATTCCTGTTAATATTTGGCACCAGAACGTACATCGAAGGTGGAAATGGAAGTTAGCGGTATTAGACCGTGGTTTTGTTAATTCAGGTCAAGTAAAAACTCAGAGGCTTAATTTACTGCATCAGCTTTGTAGAATTATTGCCTCACACTCATTGGCTCCCGATTTACAACAATACTTATGTGACAAAACAAATATGCCGTATCAACATATAAGTGATGTAAAAATAGCATTTGAGCAGCGCTCTTTATCTGAGCGGCATTATATTTTAGAGCTCGCATGGTGGTTAATCGAAAAATACCCAAGGAAGATAAATGAAGCCATTAAGTATAAAAAACTACGCCCACATTACCTCTACAAAGATATGCCGAGTCTAAGATTTAAGTAATGCTTATTATCTATGTATATTAAGTTAATTTTTCTTATTAGAAACAACTAAAGTAAGATAATAACCTGCCGATAACTAGTAATAAATAACGAACAAGGAAAATGATATGAAAGTTAATTCAAATGATACTAATCTAGCATCGCAGTTTATATCGAACGGTTCAGAAGTGAAAATTAATAAACCTGTAAATGGTAAAGAACAAATAAATAGTGAAATGGAGCGACTAGCTAAGGACATATATCATAATGATCAGCCTAAAGAGCCTAAAGCGACCTATGATAAGCCAATGAATATATCAACAAATAATGTTGTATCAACAAGGGAAGCAGAAGAAAAAGCGTTAAATAATATTCGAATCGCTACTGTGAATCTTTATATGCCGGGTGGTGAAGTTTCCAACTCTGTTGAAAAAATGTTTACTCAGTATGACAATATTGTGGCTGAAATAGCGGCCGAACAACCATCATTAGCGAATAAAGACTGGGGGATATCAATCAGTCAATCAGGTGAGCTAGAAGTTACAGGTTCTATTAATGATAAAGAGAAAAGTCTGATATCTGAAAAATTAAATGACAACGGGGATTTTGTGGCCGCAGCTAACGAGTTTAAATCGAGCTTTCTAGAGCACATTGACTTGGGAGTTAGGGGGTGGTCAAGTTACGACGTAAACGAAGATAATTTCTCAAAAATATTTGATTTAAAAGAAATTCTGGATAATTCACAAGGAGGAGAAAGCTTTAAACAGGCTTGGAATAAGGACTTTAGTTGGCTTGAGTTAAACGATAATATCTCATCTCAACTTAGAAGAAATGCAGAACGAGAGTAATTTATTGCGAAAGGGCCTCATTTAGAGGCCCTTTTAAATTATGAAGGTTCGCTAGAAATTAAATCCTGAGGTAGTGTTTAGAAATCTGTGTCATTTCAGTATTATTAAGAAAACAGGAGTGACACATGACTCAATCTTTCGACTTCAACAAAGCATTAGCTGAACTTCAAGCTGGTAAAGGCCTTACTGGCGAAG
>NZ_JACGWD010000046.1:0-36380 GCF_014077565.1 Pseudoalteromonas sp. 5Ae-yellow | reverse complement strand
TGCGAGAACGAGTGAAACGTTATATTCTTCCAGAAAAAAGAAAACGGCCCAAAAGTAGGACCGTTCGAATTTCAAAAACTCGGTACACCATTAAGTCAAAGCATGCTTAACTGAATGGTGTTAGCTCAATGAGCGGTTTTTTATTGCTTATAGTTTATTAATTTAAACCAAGCTTCTTAAGTTCTGTCTCTACTAGCTTTGCAGAAAGTGGTACATAACCATCTTTTTCTACAATTTGCTGACCATCTTTTGAAAGTACCATTTTTAAGAATTGCGCTTCCATTGGAGACAACGGCTTGTTTGGGTGCTTATTCACGTAAAGGTATAAAAAGCGAGATAATGGATATTTGCCTTGTGCAACGTTATCAAGTGTTGCATCAACAAAGTTATCGCCTTTTTTAGCTAGCGGTACTGTACGTACGCCTGATGTTTTATAACCTATACCTGAGTAACCAATTGCATTTAATGAAGATGAAATTGACTGTACTACTGATGCAGAACCCGGTTGCTCATTTACGTTATTACGGAAATCACCTTTACAAAGTGCTTTCTTTTTAAAGTAACCATACGTACCTGATACTGAGTTGCGTCCGTAAAGTTGCACATCTTTAGCTGCCCAATCACCTGTTAGACCAACATCGCTCCAACGGTTAACTTGCTCTGGTGCGCCACATTTACGAGTAGATGAAAATATAGCATCTACTTGGTCAATACGAAGACCTTCAATTGGGTTATCTTTATGTACAAATACAGCAAGTGCATCAATAGCTACGCGAACTTCTGTTGGCTTGTAACCGTAACGTTTTTCGAACGCTTCGATTTCTTTAGATTTCATTTTACGGCTCATTGGACCTAGGTTAGCTGTACCTTCGGTAAGTGCCGGTGGAGCAGTAGAAGAACCTGCTGCTTGAATCTGAATATTTACATTTGGGTAAATACGTTTGTACTCTTCAGCCCAAAACGTCATCATGTTGGCTAAAGTGTCAGAACCTACTGATGAAAAGTTGCCTGAAACACCACTAATTTTTTGATACTCAGGAATATTTTGGTCTAGAGCAACTGCTTGTGCAGATACGAAAGTTGTAACAGCCACACCCATTGCGGCAACTAAGTTTTTAAATTTCATGTAGAGTTCTCCGGTTTGTTCGTTCCATTTTCTAACTGCTGCCCACTCTAAAGTGAGTACATGACAGTTACATTACTCTTAAATGACACTTTTATGACTTGACCTATTAGCTTAATTATTTAGTCAGCGAAACTATCTTATCTATTGAAAAATCAAAAGAAAAACACGATCCTTTGTTAACTTCACTGCGAATATTTAATTTACTATCATGGCGAGTTAACACATGTTTTGTTATAGCGAGCCCTAAGCCTGAGCCACCTGTTGTTCTACTGCGAGCTTTATCTACACGATAAAAACGCTCAGTTAATCGGTTAATATGCTCAGGCGCAATACCATCACCATTATCGGTAACACTAAAACACGCTTTATTGTTTTTGCGCTGCCAGCATACTTCTACTTTACCGCCTGGTTTTGTGTAATGAATCGCGTTGAATACTAAATTAGAAAACGCACTACGCAGTTCATCCTCAGAGCCTTTAATATCAAGGGTTTTATCAATATCAAAAATAAGTTCGTGGCCTTTGTCTTGATTAATTGAGTTTGCTTCAGTGTGAATATAACCAAGTAATTGCGGTACATTTATAGCTTTATCGTTGTCTTGGCGCCGTGCACCTTCAATACGCGAAAGCGATAATAATTGGCTGACTAAGCTATCCATGCGCTTACATTGTTCAAGCATGGTATTTTGCGCTTTGTTCCACATTGCTGGCGGCGGCATCATGTCGCCATCCATCATCTCAAGATACCCTGTAACTACTGTAAGCGGTGTACGTAGTTCATGCGATACATTAGCAACAAAGTCTTTACGCATCTGTTCAAGCTGTTTTAAGCGTGTTACATCACGTACCACAACCATAAGTTGCGTACTTGCATATG
This sequence comes from Pseudoalteromonas sp. 5Ae-yellow, assembly GCF_014077565.1. Taxonomy (NCBI): domain Bacteria; kingdom Pseudomonadati; phylum Pseudomonadota; class Gammaproteobacteria; order Alteromonadales; family Pseudoalteromonadaceae; genus Pseudoalteromonas; species Pseudoalteromonas sp. 5Ae-yellow. Next base: position 34,378 of record NZ_JACGWD010000046.1, on the reverse strand, counting down.
GCATTACCCTAAACTCAAGCACCTGCTCAATAGTGTGACCGTTATCCAGCTCAAGCGCGTCGTCAAATTCGCCTTTGTGCATGTATTTAGCAAACTTAGGTTCGCGAATTAAATTATCAAGGCGCTGACCATGATCGGTAGGCCACTGCAAACCAAGCACTTTAAGGGCTAATTGATTACACCACACAATACTTAAATCGTTTTGCAGCACCACAACCGCATCAGGTACCGCTTCAGCCCCATCGCGAAAGCGACGAATTAAATCTGCAAGCTCATTACGTTTTTTACGATTACGGTGCTGGAGATGGTAAATACCTTCAAACACTTGCTCCCATGCACCCTCACCCTCTGGTGGATTAAAGCTGCGTTGATTAAGTAGCCAATCGCTCAAACGATAAAGTTGATGGTAGTGCCAAATAAGGAGGGAAAAAGATCCTAAAAATAAAAGCAAAAATGGCGCGCCAACTAGCACACCAATTAATAGTAAGGGTAAAAAATAGATAAACAGGCGCTTTACTAACGCCTGCTTATTAACAACTCGATACATACACTCACTTTACCTTAGAGTAGTAATACATGCGTATTTTACACATTAGCTAAGCTTTAAGCTGATCACAGCTTACTTGAAAAACGATACCCAGCGCCACGTACTGTTTGCACCAAACGGTCATGTCCAAGTGGGCCAATTGCTTTACGCAGGCGACGAATGTGAACATCAACAGTGCGATCTTCTACGTAAACGTTAGTTCCCCACACATGATCAAGCAGTTGTTCACGGCTATAAACACGCTCTGGGTGAGTCATAAAAAAGTGCAGTAATCTAAATTCGGTTGGCCCCATATCAAGCTCGTTACCTTCTGAGGTAACACGATGAGAAATAGGGTCTAAACGCAGGCCATGTACTTCAATAGCTTCTTCTAATGAGGTTGGCGATACACGGCGAATAACCGCTTTAATACGTGCCATAAGCTCTTTAGGAGAAAACGGCTTAGTGACGTAATCATCTGCACCTACTTCAAGGCCGCGTACTTTGTCTTCTTCTTCGCCGCGAGCTGTAAGCATAATAATTGGGATTTGGCGGGTGTGTTCGTTTTGCTTAAACTTTTTAGCAATTTGAATACCGCTTCCACCTGGTAACATCCAATCAAGTAAAACCATATCTGGGTAAGGTTCAACCATAGCTGCAATAGCAGAGTCGTAATCTTCTGCTTCAATTGCTTGAAATCCATTTTGCTCTAAAACAAAAACCAACATCTCCCTGATAGGAGCTTCGTCATCTACGACTAGTACTTTACGTGACATTCCAATTTATCTCTTACGCTATCGAATTAGTTTTCATTATTATGACTAAGTATGACATTTTTATGAAAGTGTAACGTGTAAATTAAAATGGTGGTAAAAAAAACACAAATTAGTGACAAAAAACCTCATTAACGTCATATTTTTAAAACCCTTTTAATATTTAACGTAATAAAAAGAGATTTACGATAAATTTATAAAATAGCTAGTTTTTAGAATTATCTGCTTTTTGTCGCTAGTTAAATCATTAAATAATACAAAATTAGCTGGGATCATTGTTTTACTAACCAAGACTTTTTTACAGATCGATCGTTTAAAAATAACTTTAAAGCTATTTTAAAATTAACAAACCCGCCTGTGTAACAATCAATACGTTTAAAAATAGATCTAAATTTTACTAAGCCCAAAATAAAGGATCAGATTTTTACCAAGCCGATCAACCCTCAGATCAGAGTTGTACCTAGTCAAAGCCATAAGTTGTTGATTGTTTATACAAATAAATAACGATCAAATTATCTCAGAGCCTAAAATAGCGAAAAAGTGTATTTGGCTTAGTAAAGTAATGATCCGAAAAGGCTATGTTAGTAAATGCGTGATCCCAAAGTACGGCGTTGATAGTACAGCGATCTGATCAATAGAAGCCGTAACCTGCAATATAAAAAGGGCTGACATTAAAAAAGCCAGCAACAAAGTTACTGGCTTAAATAAGCAATTATAAATTGATCTATTATCTAATTTTAGGGTCTAGTTCGCCACTTAAGTATTTAAGGTGCATTTCATCAAGTGAAATTGGCTTAATTTTACTAGCCTGGCCAGAAGTACCAAACGAGTTATAGCGTGCAACGCAAATCTCTGTCATTGCTTTTGTAGCTTCAGCTAGGTATTTACGTGGATCAAAGTTAGATGGGTTAAGCGCCATATGACGGCGAATTGCACCGGTAGATGCTAAACGTAAATCAGTATCAATATTTACCTTGCGAACACCAAACTTAATGCCTTCAACAATCTGCTCAACTGGCACACCATAAGTTTCTGGAATTTCGCCACCGTACTGATTAATAATTTCTAACCATTCTTGAGGAACTGAAGATGAGCCATGCATCACTAAGTGCGTGTTAGGAATACGTGCATGAATCGCTTTAATGCGATCAATCGCTAAAATGTCATCTGTTGGTGGGCGAGTAAATTTATAAGCACCGTGTGAAGTACCACAAGCAATTGCAAGTGCATCAACGTGTGTTTTATTTACAAAATCAGCCGCTTCTTCAGGGTCTGTTAGCATTTGATCCGTTGTTAATAACCCTTCTGCGCCAACGCCATCTTCTTCGCCAGCTTCACCTGTTTCAAGTGAACCAAGTACACCTAGCTCGCCTTCAACCGATACGCCACAGGCATGCGCCATCGCAACAGTTTCGCGCGTTACTTCTACATTGTATTCGTAGCTTGAAGGGGTTTTTCCGTCGCTCATTAACGAGCCATCCATCATTACTGATGAAAAACCAAGCTGAATTGAACGCTGACACACACCTGGCGATGTGCCGTGATCTTGATGCATTACAACTGGGATATGTGGCCATTCTTCAACGGCTGCTAAAATCATATGACGAATAAATGGGGCACCAGCATAAGCACGTGCACCAGCTGATCCCTGAACGATTACTGGACTGTTTGTTTTGTCAGCCGCTTCCATTATTGCGCGCATTTGCTCTTGATTGTTAACATTAAAAGCAGGTACGCCGTAACCATGCTCTGCTGCATGATCTAAAAGTTGTCGCATACTGATTAAAGCCATTGGGTATTCTCCAATTTATCGACAGTAGTTCCCTACCATCTAGTTTGAACGGATGTGTTAGTTTGGCGTTATAACAACGCCACGAAAAACCACTGCTTTGCAGTAATATTCCGTCTAAATTAACGACTAAATTAGGGTGAGAGGTATTTAGTAATTAATTGTCGGTGAGGGCTATTACCCCCTCACCTTACGCCACTAAAATTACTTAGCGCGCGACTCTAGCATTTCAACTGCTGGAAGTTTTTTGCCTTCTAAAAACTCTAAGAACGCACCACCACCAGTAGAAATATAAGATACTTTATCGGCAATGCCGTATTTATCGATTGCGGCTAAGGTATCACCACCACCCGCTATTGAAAACGCATTTGAGTTAGCAATTGCTTGTGCAATAGCACGAGTACCATTACCAAATTGGTCAAACTCGAACACGCCAACTGGGCCATTCCATACAACAGTGCCTGCATTTGCAATAATTTTTGCAAGCTTGCTCGCTGTATCAGGGCCAATATCAAAAATCATATCATTGCTTGTTACTTCGCTTACATCTTTAAGCGTAGCTACAGCAGATTCAGAAAACTCATTACCAACTACTACGTCAGTCGGTACCGGAATTTCACCATTATTAGCAATCGCTGCTGCACATAAACGGTTCGCTTCTTCCATTAAATCAGGTTCGTAAAGCGATTTACCAACAGGGCTACCTGATGCAGCAATAAAGGTATTTGCAATACCGCCGCCGGTAACTAATTGGTCAACAATTTTAGAAAGTGAATCTAAAACGGTGAGCTTAGTAGATACTTTAGAACCACCAACAATCGCCACTAATGGACGAGCTGGATTATCAAGTGCTTTGCCTAACGCTTCGAGCTCAGCCGATAACAGCGGACCTGCACATGCAACATCGGCAAATAAGCCAACGCCATGGGTAGACGCTTGTGCACGGTGAGCCGTACCAAATGCATCCATTACATATACATCACACAGTGCAGCTAGTTGCTTAGATAACGCTTCGTCGTTTTTCTTCTCGCCTTTGTTAAAGCGCACATTTTCAAAAACAACCACTTCGTTATCAGCAATATCAACACCGTTTAGGTAATCTTTTTCTAAACGTACAGTTTGCTCTAGGGCATCGTTTAAGTAATTAGCTACAGGTGCAAGCGAAAACGCTTCATCGTATTCCCCTTCCGTAGGACGGCCAAGGTGTGACATAACCATTACTTTAGCGCCTTTCTCAAGGGCTAGTTTAATAGTAGGTAGTGCTGCACGAATACGCGCATCTGACGTCACTTTACCTGCTTTAACTGGTACATTTAAATCTTCACGAATTAATACGCGTTTGCCGTTTAAATCTAAATCTGCCATTTTTATGACCGACATGAACATCTCCTTAGTTAACGATACTGAACCTGAAAAATACGTTTAAAATTATTATATTAATAAATTACTTATTCACTGCCATCATAGCACGCGCTGTGTCGAGCATACGATTAGCAAAACCCCATTCGTTATCACACCATACTAATAACTTTATCAGTCGTTTGTGACTAACACGTGTTTGTGTGCCATCAATAATACAAGAATGTGGGTCGTGATTAAAATCAACCGATACAAGCGGCTCTTCGGTATAACTTAAAATACCTTCTAAGCGGTCTTTTGCTTGTGCTTTAAGTGCATTATTTACTGCATTTAAATCTACATCGGTATTAACCGTTACACTTAAATCCATTGCCGTGACATTTATAGTAGGTACACGTACGGCGATGGCTTCAAAACGGCCTTTAAATTTAGGTAAAATACGGTCTATACCACGAGCGAGCTTTGTATCAACTGGAATAATTGATTGGCTTGCAGCGCGAGTACGGCGTAAATCATGATGATAACCATCAATCACTTGTTGATCGTTCATCGACGCATGAATCGTTGTAATAGCGCCCGACTCAATACCAAATGCATCATCTAATACTTTAATAACCGGCACAACACAGTTAGTTGTACACGATCCGTTAGAAACAATTGTGTGCTCGCTTTTAAGCTCATCGTCGTTAATGCCATACACAATCGTAGCATCAACATCGTTATCGGCCGGATGCGAAAACAACACCTTTTTAGCGCCTGCGGTAATATGTAACTGCGCATGTTCACGCGAGTGATAAACACCCGTACATTCAAGTACAACGTCTACATCGAGCGTTTGCCAAGGTAATTCAATTGGGTTTTCTTCACAAAAAAGTGCAATGGTATCGCCTGCAACACTAATGGTGTCTTCACCAAGTTTTACAGGAAAAGAAAAACGACCGTGGGATGTGTCGTATTTTAATAAATGAGCAATAGCTTCAGGATCAGCAAGTTCGTTAATCGCAACAATTTTTATATCGTCGCTCAAACCAGACTCGTATAACGCGCGGACAATATTTCGACCAATACGACCAAAACCATTAATTGCAAGTTTGATTGCCATGAAATATAAAATCCACTCTTTTAGCGTGCAGATAAAGGCAATACGCCTTTTAGATGTCTGTATTGTAATCGACCTTGCATCTGATTATAAGAGGGAAGCATTAGAAACTTTAAATTAAGGTTAAAGAGCTTAGGCATTGCAAGCTCTTCGATGGCTCTGACTTTTAAAATTAAGTTTTTTATACTAAATTTTTCAAAGCGTTAATTATATCTTCTGGCTCAGAACGAGTACGATAATCAACATCAACATAGCGCCAAGTCACTTTACCTTGTTTATCTAAAACAAAGGTGGCAGGGATCGGTAAAGCACTACTATTGCCATTGTTAACCGACTCTAAATCTAGGCCTCGGTCTACTCGCATATGCTCGAGTAAAAATGTGGGCACTTGCCATGCTACGCCGTAGCTTGCTGCTACATCGGCATTTTGATCACTCAGCACTAAAAAATCCATGTTACTTATATCGCTTTCGCTCATTGAGCCATCGGGTACTTGCGGGCTAATAGCCACCAATTGTGCGCCTAATGCGTGAATTTCAGGTAAACGTGCTTGAAGCGCTTTGAGCTGTAAATTGCAGTACGGACACCAACTTCCACGATAAAAAGTAACAACCACAGGTCCTTTAGCAAGTAACTCGGTTAACTGCACCGATTGACCATGTTGATTTGGTAACTCAAAACTTGGTGCGCTTTGGTTTAAATCAAGTGCATTAGCACCTTGCTGAAACGCTTTTGCTTGTGCAATCGTTTCATCAACACCTTTCATGAAATCAGGATTACCTTTTCGCCCTGCGGCTATTTTTGCCTCAGTTTGTGCTTGTAACGTGTTATTTTCATCGCTCATAATATGGCTACCTTCAAATTAATCAAAAACTTAAAGCCAGCTTACATTATGAAAATGTATTTGAAATGAAAATTTTAACTTATTCATTTACTTCTAAATCAAACACCACGTTTATTGATGATTTAAATGTAATAGTTTCTTGCAGGTATCTACCTTGCTCAAATGGATTTCTAATAACTTTAGAACCGCTCACAACTATTCTCTCAAAATCATCTACGCCATAACCATAACTTGAACGGTTAGAATTGGAATTAATACTGTAAATTTTTCCAAGCTCTGCGCCAAATGCTTTGGCAAGCTTACCCCCTTTAACTATAGCGTTATCTATTGCGCCTTGTGTTGCTTCAGCTTTTAACTGCGCGGCTTTTGAAGACATAAGCTCAATATTCGTCAGTTCATTAATTTTTACACTTAATGCAAAATCGATAAAATCATTCAACTTTTCAATATTTCTTAATGTTACTTTAAGTGTTCTTGTTGCTACATATCCTGCATTAATCATTGTGCCACTCTCAACATTAAACTTGTCGTCATCATTGTAAGTTAACAGGCTTGTAGCAGAAACATCTGTCTCCTTAACACCATACTTGCTTAAACCTTTAAGTAACAAATTTACTCGATCATCAACATCACGTTTAGCATCAAGTGATTTGTCTTTAAAGCTTATTACTTCAAAAGAAATCTTAGCCATATCGGGCTTTGCTAATACCTCTGCAGTACCCTGCACTGCAATATGGCGATTAGCAGGCAAGCTTGAATTAGCAAAAGTGATAAGTGGGAATAATGTTAGAAAAATAGTGATAATGAGTTTCATATTCGTTCCTTGGAGTAATTAGTTAAATAATGACTACGTAACTGTACCTATAGTCATACGGATAACAATAAAAGTAAACTGCTCTTTATTGTAGGCGGGAGTTTATCTCGCGCCTACAGCCAACCTACATCAACTCTGCTACTTTTAACTCTTTGCCACGGCTTATTTGATGGCACTGGGCTAGCAGTAACTCGGCGGTGGCTTGTGCATCGGTCAGTGCATGATGGCAATGATAGCTTGGTAACTCATAACGTGTGCGGCAAGCATTAAGGGTTAAATCATCTTGTTTTATTTCAGTTGAATGATGGAGTAAGCGCTTTTGTTCAATATGGAGTGTGTCGAGTATAAGTTTAGGACGTATAGTTATATTGGCATTTTTAAGCGCTATTTTTAAAAACCCCCAATCGAGCATGGCATTATGAAACACTAAAATACAGTCGCTAAAATGGCTGCTTAACTGCGTTAATATACTATTTAGGCTTTGCCCTTTTGCTATAGCATCATCGCTAATCCCATGAAAAACAGGACTTTGAGCTAAACTTTTTACGTCTTTATTTATCAGGTGTTGCGACTCGCTCATTTTTATACATTGGTTATCTATTATCACCCACGCTAGTGATACAATTTCGTGCTGTTTTGCATCAAGGCCAGTGAGCTCTAAATCAATCACCAAATAACGTTGTTGTAAGGCATTTTTGCCTAGTAATTTACGGCGCTTTAAATACCGAGTGAGCAGCTTTTTTACCATGTTAGTAATCCATCATTATAAACTGCCGCGAGCAAACTTAAACGCGGCGGCTTGCTGCGCTTGTTTAACAAGGTAAAACGCTTCTTTTAGTTGATGGCGCTCTAGTGAGTTTAATTTATTTGGATTAATACAATTACTCGGTAAGCCCTCTTCGTTTATTTGAGTACTTAAGCGCAGCTGTGTTAAGAACCGCCAGCAGTCTTTTAGGTTGTATATATCTTCTTTGCTGATCAGTTTATGTTTTAGTAGTGCATCCAACCGCTCTTGTGTGTTGGCGCGCCTAATACCCGCTTTTAGAGCATATAACCGCACTATGTCATTTATAATTACGACACCGCGTTTTTTTAAATCTATGTATTTATTATTTTGATCTGTTTTTTCGGTTTTAAATTTATTAAATAAACCAATTGGCACGCTGTTGCTACTTATGTCGGTTGCCATTGCGGCATAGAATAAGTCGTTACGCGATATACGAATTAGTTGCTCGCAAAAAGCCGTGTATAACGCGTTTGAACCTTCAATAAATCGCAGGTCAAAAAATATCTTACAGTTAAGCATTGCATTGGGTGTGGGGCTTTTTATCCATTTAAAAAAGCGCTCGCTCCAGTCGTTTACGCTCATACGGCACTCATCACTGCTTGCCATAATATTACCTGGGCAACGCCTAATGCCACACTCAACTAAATTTTCACATACAAACTCCCCCATACTTTTAAAGTAAGCGTGTTGCTCGAGGGTTAAGTCGTTAGGGAGTAATAAGCCGTTGTCTTGATCTGAATGCAGGGTTTGTTCTTCGCGTGCTTGCGAGCCAAAGCAAATAAAACTAAAGCTGGTTGGCGCTGCGCCATGCTCTTCTTGAAATAAGTGAATCAGGCGCGATGTAAGCGCATCGGTTAAACCACTGAGTAATTTACCAATTAACGATATGTCGTCAATGTTGTACGAAAAACTACGCAAAAGTTCGGGAATTTCTTTAGCGTAGCGTTTTAAGTCAGTAACAGTATGCGCTTTATATATGCGCCCAATAAGCTGTACGGGGTCACTTTTTTGTTGGCGCAGTAAGTCGGTGCTGGTTATCATCCCTATCGGGTTATGGTTTTCGTCAAGCACAGGCAAATGGTGAATATTGTATTTAAGCATTAAGTGCAGCGCCGAAAACACCCGGTTATTTTCAAATATAAACTTAGGTTTGGCGGTCATAATACTGCTTACTGCGTCTTGTGGATCTACCTCGTCGGCAAGTACTCGGTTGCGTAAATCACGGTCAGTCACAACCCCTACTAAGTGCGCGTGCTGCGTTATCATTATTGACGACACACCATGCTCTTTCATTTTTTTAGCGCTTTGCCTAATACTTGCATCGGGCGAAAGTGTAATTGCTGTGCGGGTCATCAGCTCTGATATTTTACGTTCAGACCAACTATCGTTTTTACTTTTATAATGCGATGACAATAACCGGTTAGCGTGAGCGCGTACAAAGTATTGCTCAAACGATTTATATTCTCTGCGTAAAAAATCAAAATGCGTTTGAGAGAGCATATACACTATGCCCTCTTTTTGTACTTCTAACCTATTTTGAATTGCCTCACCGGTTAATAGCGACGGAAAACCAAAATAGTCACCTTGCGCTAAGCGCGTAACAACATCGCCCTTGCCATCAACTAGGTCGTACAAACCAGAGCGAATTAAAAATAGTTTAGGGTTTTCACTTTGTAACCACTGAGTTTGGTTTTCACGTGTAAGGTAAATAACATCGAGGTGATTTACAAAGTACTCGCATGCACTGCTATTAAGGAGGCTAAAAGGCGCTTGCAAACATACATACTGGGCTATTTCTTGTTGTTCTACACTCATTGTATTCGCTCTTTAAATGGTGATGTACCAATCTAATGTACTTACTTATTAAACAAATAAAAAGCCCGACTAAAGTCGGGCTTTTGGTGCTTTATAATTTTAAACTTGGCCTATAAATTATTGCCTAGTGATCGTGCGCTGCTGCAGATCCTTTAGGGTTACGAATACCTTCTACCATTTGTTGAATTTCTGGTGGTGTCGCTTGGGTAAACTTAAGAACAATTGCAGCAACTGCAAAGTTAATAACCATACCCACTAAGCCAATACCTTCAGGCGAAATACCTAAAAACCAGTTTTCAGGATTGTTAAGCTCAGGGCTTACAAACTTGAAGAAGATGATATACGCAGCGGTAAAGCCAATACCCGTTACCATGCCTGCAATTGCGCCCTCTCGGTTCATTGTTTTAGAGAATATACCCATAATAATTGCTGGGAAGAAACTCGCTGCCGCCAAGCCGAATGCAAATGCCACTACCGATGCCACAAATCCAGGCGGGTTAATACCAAAGTACGCGGAGATAACAATAGCGACCATGGCTGCCAACCTCGCTGCAAGTAACTCTTGCTTGTCGGTAATATCGGGCTTGAGGGTTCGCTTGAGTAAATCGTGCGAAACGGAGGTCGAAATAACCAGTAGTAAACCTGCTGTTGTAGACAATGCAGCGGCAATACCACCAGCAGCTACTAGTGCAATTACCCATGCTGGTAAATTAGCAATTTCTGGATTTGCTAATACCATAATGTCGCGGTCTACATTTACTTCGTTAGCACTGTTCGGATCGGTGATTTTACCCGCCGTGTAGAACATTTTGCCATCGCCGTTTTTATCATCAAATATAATTAAACCTGTGCGTTCCCAGTTTTTAATCCATCCTGGTGCTTCTGCGTAAGCTGTACCGCTACCGTCTTTACCATTAATAGTATCAACCATGTTTACGCGAGCAAAGGCTGCAACCGCAGGTGCTGTAGTATAAACAATCGCGATGAACACAAGAGTCCATGCAGCAGAAATACGTGTGTCTTTTACGCGAGGTACAGTGAAAAAGCGTACAATTACATGTGGTAAACCAGCAGTACCTACCATTAACGCACCAGTAATAGCAAATACGTCAATCATGCTCTTAGAGCCTTCGGTATATTGCGCAAAACCAAGTTCAGCGCTTAAGCCATCTAGTTTATCAAGTACGTATACGCCGTCGCTGCCAATTAATGTGGCACCAAAACCGGTTTGCGGGAAGAAATGACCCGTCATCATCATCGAGATAAAAATGGCTGGTACAAGGTAGGCAAATACAAGTACACAATACTGCGCTACTTGTGTGTAGGTAATGCCTTTCATGCCGCCAAGTACCGCATAAAAGAATACAATCACCATACCAATGTAAACACCGGTTTCAATTTCTACTTCTAAAAAGCGAGAAAAAACCACGCCTACGCCACGCATTTGCCCTGCAATGTAGGTAAAACAAATGAATATGGCACAAAAAATAGCAACTAAACGCGCTGTACGTGAGTAGTAACGGTCGCCAATAAAGTCTGGCACAGTAAACTTGCCGAATTTACGTAAGTAAGGCGCTAAACACATGGCAAGTAATACATAACCACCTGTCCACCCCATTAAGTAAACGCCGCCGTCGTAACCCGCAAACGAAATAATACCCGCCATTGAAATAAACGACGCCGCGCTCATCCAATCGGCAGCGGTTGCCATACCATTAGCTAAGGGAGGTACGCCGCCACCCGCTACATAAAACTCTTTAGTTGAACCCGCTCGGGCCCAAATTGCAATGCCGATATAAAGCGCGAAGCTTAAACCAACAATTAAAAACGTGAGTGTTTGAACATCCATTGCTTAGCTCCTATTCGTCTACGCCATATTTTTTATCTAACGTATTCATTTTGACTACGTACACAAAAATCAAAGCCACAAAGGTATAAATTGAACCTTGCTGGGAGAACCAGAAGCCAAGTTTAAACCCAAAAAAACGTACTTCATTAAGTACATCAACCAGTAATATGCCAAAACCAAAAGACACGACAAACCACACTGCTAACAGTTTAAATAACAGCGAAATGTTTTCTGCCCAATAAGCTTTTGCTTGTTCTTCATCTTTAAAAGCCATTTTTGTTTTCCCCTTTAAGCACCGCAATATCGCGATGAGTGGTTTTTTATCTTCGCTTACCAATTTAGCAACGCTGGTTACATATTGAATTGAGACCATAGTCGTAACAGCTTGTTAACGTTTACATAAACTGCATTTATCATTCAAGCGTGTTTTATATATTTTTATATTATTTCAATTGCTTAGGCTGTTTTTGTAAGCTGGCTTTATGATTAAATTGATAAGTTGGTCATTAATGCGACATTAGTCTAATGCTCAAGGGTGTTTTATTTTTACTGTTAATATTCAATAAGATATAAATAAAATAAAAGTTTTATTTTAAATTCAACCCTCACACTTAACCTCAGTTCTGGTATTGTGTTAATCCCTCATAGGGATGAGGGACTATTTAAAATAATAAGGTTTAATAACAACATGACTGCCGTACTCATTATTGTTGCTTTAAGTTATATAGGTGTGCTGTTTTGGCTTGCCAATTGGGGCGATAAAACAACCCCTTTAGCAAAGCGTATTAGCCATCACCCATTTGTGTATTCACTCTCACTCGGGATTTACTGTACCTCTTGGACTTATTACGGTTCGGTTGGAACAGCCGCCACCAGCAGTTGGAGTTACTTGCCAATATTATTAGGCCCTGCGTTGCTGTTTTTATTCGGCCAAGGATTTTTACGTAAGCTGGTACTGGTAAGTAAAAAACAAAATATAACGACTATTGCTGACTTTATTTCAGCTCGTTACGGCAAACGTCAAACTACAGCAATAATGGTTACTGTAATCGCATTACTGGCAACCATTCCCTACATTGCACTGCAATTAAAAGCGCTTAGTACAAGCTTTTTACTTTTGCAAAACAGTAATAAAATATCCGGCGATATGCTCGCGCTTTCTGCCACACTAATTATGGCTTTATTTGCTATATTTTTTGGTACTCGCAAAGTTGATGTAACTGAATATCGCTCTGGCTTAATGCTCGCTGTTGCATTTGAATCTATGATTAAACTTATTGCTCTTATTGCCGTTGCGGGGCTTGCAGTATTTACACTTTTTAATTTACCCGAAGCCACCACGAACAAAGTAACTGAGTCTATTTGGGGTCACTGGAGCGATTTTAACTTTTTTAGCTTTAACTTTATTGGCCAGTCTTTAATGGCTGCAGCGGCTATTATATGTTTGCCTCGCCAGTTTCATGTAACCGTGGTCGACAACCAAAACAAACGCCACTTACTTACCGCTCGCTGGGCTTTTCCGCTGTATTTACTACTAACAGCCGCAATGATTTTACCTATTGCGACTGCGGCCATTCATCCTGAAATTGGCAGCGGCTATTCACCCGACAGCTTTGTACTTGCCCTACCGCTAATTAACGATAACGCCTTTTTAATCACCTTTGTATTTATAGGTGGACTATCGGCCGCCACCGCAATGATAGTGGTAGCAACGCTTACATTAAGCACGATGATCTCAAACGATGTGGTACTGCCGTTAATGCTGCGTAGAAAGTTTAAACGTAACTTAATTACCAGCAGTTATAAGTCTCGCATATTACTTGTAAGGCGCTTTGCTATTGCAGGCATATTAATTTTGGCCTATTTCTATCAGCAATGGTTTGGCCATAGTAGCGCACTGGCCAGTATGGGCTTGGTGGCGTTTTCACTTGTTACCCAATTGCTGCCCTCTATTGTGGGTGGTTTATATTGGCGAAAAGGTCATGCTTATGGGGTGTATGCAGGTTTAGTAGCAGGCTTTATTTGCTGGATACTATTTTTAATGCTGCCAATACTCGATGCCGGCACAACCCTTGATAGCGAGCTGCAACAAACGCTTATAACGCGTGGAACCTTGATAGCTTTGTTTGCCAATATTGGTTGTTATATTAGTTTTTCACTTGGGGCTGAGGAGCGCTTAATTGATAAAATTCAGGCCGCTGCTTTTGTTAACCCTAAAGATCAGGCTATTTTATCCAGGCGCTTAAATAAAGACGTAAAAGCCACCGTTTACGACTTTAAAATACTACTGCAAACATTTCTAGGTATTCAGCGCAGCCAACAAGTATTGGCCCATTACGCACTCGCCCATCATTTAAGCGATAACAACGCACACCCAGAGCCTGAATTTATAGCCTACTGCGAACGCGCGTTAACAGGCGTGCTTGGTGCATCGTCGGCACAAGCGTTAATACATACGGTATCGTCAGGTAAACGTATGGCGTTTGAGGAAGTAGTAAACTTTTTTGACGAAACCACACAAGCGTTGCAATTTAATCAAAATCTGTTATTTACCTCACTCGAAAATTTAAGCCACGGTATTTCAGTTGTTGATAAAGATTTAAAACTCGTTGCATGGAACAAACGCTACAATGAAATGTTTGGCTACCCTGAAGGCTTTTTAGAAGTAGGCCAACCCATAGAAGACATTATTAGATACAACGCTAACCGTGGTGAATGTGGCCCCGGTGAAATAGAACGCCAAGTAGAAAAACGTGTACAGCATTTAAAATATGGCAGCTCGCATCATTTTATTCGCCACCGTCGTAATGGCCAAGTATACGAAATGATTGGTAATCCGCTGCCCGATGGCGGATTTGTTACCAGCTTTTCAGATATTACAAACCACATAAGTACGCAAAATGCGCTTGAAGAAGTAAACATGGATCTTGAAAACCGCATAGAAGCACGTACTCAAGAAGTGCAAACTATCAATAAAGACTTACAAGCTCAAATAGATAGCCGTGTACAAACTGAGCAAGCACTTACTTTAGCTAAACGAGAAGCAGAGCAAGCCAACGACAGTAAAACGCGCTTTTTAGCACTGGCGAGCCACGACATTTTACAGCCGTTAAATGCAGCACGTTTATACCTTGCCGCTATTGACGAAAAACAGCTCGACAGCACTAACCAAAACAGCTTTGAAAAACTAGGCGACAGTCTCGATTCAACCGTGCATTTAATGTCGGCATTGCTTGAAATAGCTAAGCTTGAGCAAGGCGCTATGACCCCTACCCCTCGCCACTTTTATATTGAAGATATTTTAGCGCCATTGCAAAGTGAATACGCTATTTTATCAAGTGATAAAGGCCTTAAACTTAGTGTGCGTTCAAACCAACAAATTGTGCACAGCGATATAACCTATTTGCGCCGAATTATTCAAAACTTGGTCTCTAATGCAGTTAAATACACCGATAATGGCCGTGTATTAATAGCCTGTAGGAACCGGAAGCACAATTTACGAATAGAAGTATGGGATACAGGCCCAGGTATTAGCGAAGTAGAGCAAGCTAAAATATTTAACGACTTTTACCGTGTTGAGTCGGGCGATAACAAAGGCGTAGGCTTAGGCTTAGGTGTTGTAAAACGTATGGCTGACTTATTAAGTTTGCCGCTTGATGTGCATTCTGAGCCAAATAAAGGTAGCCGTTTTAGCATTGAGGTACCTTATGGTGACGAGCAGTTTGTACAACAAAAAAGTACGACAAACAGCCTAATAGAAAACCGTGCAGCAATTAATATTGTTGCCGTAGACGACGACCCTGAAAACCTAGCTGCAATGGCAAGCTTACTTAAAAAGTGGCAAGCTAATTACACGCTATTTGATAATGTAAATAATGTACTGGCGCACGCTAAAGAAAACGGTGCACCCGATGTTATTTTAATGGACTACCAATTAGGCAATGACTGCGATGGCATAACGCTAATTAAAACCCTGCGCGAAATTTGGCAAAGCCAAGTGCCCGCTATTTTAATTACCGCAGTGCGCGACACCGAGCTTAAACAAGAAACCAAAGCCGCTAATATTCATTATTTAAGTAAACCAATTAAACCGGGCAAACTAAAGGCACTGCTTAATCACAGTACATAATAAGCGAGTAAAAAGTGATCTAGTTAAAAGTATTCTAGTTAAAAGCTATCAAGTAATAGCGTAAAACAAAAAGCCCAGTATCTTCACTGGGCTTTGCTTTATAAAGTGTTCAAAAGTTAAACTGGATTTACTCGGCTTCTAAGCTTTTGGAATAACCAACTTAACCCCACCAACGAAAGTCCTAATCCAATAAACGAAAGCGCTTTAAGTAAGCCCTCCAAGTTAGCCATATCAATTAAAAACACTTTAACAATAACTGCAGCTAGTAAGCCTAAGCCTATTTTTTGTATTAATAACTGGTTTTTAAGGTGACCAAAAATAACAGTACCTGCCCCTAGTATTAACCAAATAACAGAGTAGCTATAAAGCTCTGCATTACTTGCGCCTTTTGATAAGTAAATATAAGGCCCTTGCCAGTATTGGCGAATAAAGCTGTTTATTGCCAATAATATAAACCCACCCGCAACGGCCAATATAAATGGCGTAGCTTTAGCGTTTATTGGTTTTACAAGCTTGGCCAGCCAAAGCGTTAATCCTGCAGGTACTAACCACAATAGTAATAACCAGTTAAATATTGGCAGCTCACCTATGTAAAGTGATTCAAATAATGGGTTGTCGTCAAGCAGTGTTTTAATAGCAAAAAGCTCTGCTAACCCTACAAGTGCAAAGCCCGCCACTTGGTATAACTTAGCTAAAGTACCGGCAAGTTTTGCTCTGTGTAAATACACACACCCTAATGCCAGCCAGTTACAGGTAAGGAGTATTTGTTCGTAAAAGTTAAGTGAATCAAATTGCGGATAATGCCCTACTAACTGATAACTTGTTTCGGTGGTAATAAAAAGTGCTAAACAATGAAGCGCTGCACCTTCGAGCCATATTTTCAGTTTTGATGAGTCAAAGCACTTAGCTGCGGCAAAAAATAACGCAATACATAACGGGTAAACCACTATGCTCCAATGCAAACCAAATACCGTGAGTGCATCGTAACTTGGCGTCCAAGGTGAAAGCGTAAGGCGCAGTAATAACGCAGCAACCAAGGCTTTTATAGGCCAATGTGGCATAGGCACGCTATAGCGTTTAATAAGTACGCTTATAAGTAATACTTGTACAGCAAGTGCAATAGTTAAACCGCTGTCACTTAGTAGCATGGTAATTGCTAACGTAATATTGGCATTAGCGCCTACCCAATAAGTAAAACGCTGAAATAGCGTTGTATTATGCTGCGCGAGCTTTATTAAAATAGCCGCCACTACAAACAATACAACGGCCCAAAGTGGATATGCAGTACTTAACGCAAAATTAGGAATAAGCGTATATAAAGTAGCTATCATTACAAATGCACTAAATGCCCCCGTAATATGAAAGGCTAAACGCTTAATCTGTTTTTTGCCGTAATAGAGCCCAAAAGCGGTAAGTAACAATCCGAGTAATAACCCCAAACCATACTCATTTTTGAATATAAAGAGTGCGTCATCAAATAGGTTTGGCGAAAGATGCGTGCGTTCAGCGCCTATCACGAATAGCGTTGAAATAACTAACGCTACGCCCTGCCAAATATCCCAGCGGCTATTTTTAAGTACTAAAAACAACACCAATACAATACTTAACACGCCAATTGTTTGCCACTGCATATTGAAGTGACTTATTAACATGGTAAATATTAAGGGCGCCATAAAGGCGAGTAATAATGCATGATCTGGAAGCACTTTAATTAAGCGTTTTAAACTGTGCGGGCGATGTTCAATAACATTCAGTTTTAGACCTAAGCGCGGTATAGCAATTAACCCTACAATACTAAGTAAAGCAAATGCCCCCATTAACCAAACGGTATTAGCTTTAAGTAGCGTAAAACCAACTAAATACCAGCCAATGTGCCCAACCCATAGTAAATACCATAGCCAAATACGTTGTACTTTATGTGCAACTAACGCAGCCGACAAACTTACAAAGCCAATATACATTAACAGCGCAAATAAGTTACCACTGCCAGTGCTAACCCATATTGGTACGCTGTAAGCGCCAATAATACCAAGCACGGCCAATAGCGGGCCTAACCTAAGCGCCATCGCGCTTGCACTAATTGCTATAATAGCTAACGCAAAAAATGCCACGGTAGGGCTCAGCATGTCGTAACTGCTGTAAGCTAAAAGCGTTAAAGCAAAACAGGTAATAAACCCGCCGCTTGCAAGCGCTGCGGGTATGTAATTATTAAAGCCTTCAAATACAATGCGTTTATGGTGTAAATAAGCTGCGGCTGCAATTAGGCCAAGCCCAAATAAGCCGCCTAAACTCAACCTCATTACAGGCGATAATAATCCCGCTTCTAGGCTGTATTTAGCTAAAAATATGCCACCAAACGCAAGCGCTATTGCGCCTATCCAGGTCATCCAGTTTTGCTCAAACCCTGCGCGTAATTTATTAAATAGTAATTCTATGGCTGATGCTTCAGCTGGTTTGGCTTTTTTAGGAGGCGCTGATGGCTGATTTATTACAGGTGGCGACACGCTTTGGGACGTTAAGTTTGGCTGTGTTTTATGAGCAATTGGCTCAGACCTTGAAAGCGCTGCCTGAGCAGTAGATGCTTCGCTTTGAGGTTCACTTTGCGATATCGGTTTATGTGTTTGTAAGTGTGTTACTTTGGCCCTTAAAACAGCCACTTCTTGTTTTAATCCATTTAACTGCACTAGCGCTATTAAACCGCAGATAGCACCGGCAACTACAACCAGTATTACTATGACGGCTAACCCAACTAAATCATCCATGGCACACTCTTATTAATTATTATGCCCTGAGTGTACCTAATTATTAATGAGTAGGTACATTTTGTTCAATAAAAAAGCCTAAGTACTTAAAGTGCTTAGGCTTTATGCTACTTAATATGTTTAGATTTATTCAACACTATCGGTAATAGTGCGCTCTAGGGTCATTTTATAACCTGAGCTTGTTGTTTCATCATGCTCTAAAATCAATATGTAGTTACCCTCTTGTGTAAAGTCCATATCGCTTTGTTGAATAAGCACAATTTGCTGACCATTATCTTCATATACAACATAAACAGTGTAAATTTCGTTATCTACAACCTGCTCTTCTTGGTCATACTTATCTAGGCCATCGACTACGTTACTGGTGTCGTCTACTGTTTCGCCGTTAAGTGTAAAGTACACATCAACATCTGAAACCGATTGCCCTGCGTAGCTTTCAATTAGGTTTACAACCGATACCGTATGGCTGTAACTACTTGGTGTTAGGTTTTCTTCAACGCTCATCATACGTAAACCGTTATCTGCGTCGTTATAAAAAATACCCACCGCACTTTGCTCACGCTCTAGCGTCATTAAAAAGTTATCAGCTAGTTTTGTACCTTCTTCGTCGTACATCGCTACGCTGTAACTATTAGGCGAAAGCTCAACGTAATCAGTATACGTATCGCTTGCCACGGTATTTGTATTGTTAACAGTTGTACCGCGTGTAGTACTAAAGCTTACTGGCGAGTAGTCATCAACGGTATTTATAAAGCGTAATTGCCCCAAGGCAGATTGGTGTTTAAGCTCAGTAACGTAGTTATTATCGGTTACTACATCAAGCGTAATACCGCCTTCTTCTGTAGCGTAACTTGGGCGGATCATTGCTACATAACTTGCTTCATCGTATAAATAAACAGATGACGACTCGTACACAACATCACTGCTGCCCGCTTCGGTTATGTAAATAGTGTAATAACCTTCATCAACGCTTTGCAGATCTAACTCACTTAAATATTGAGCCGATGAAAAAAGTGTCGCGCTTTCAAATACGCCATCATCAGTTGCTAAGTAAATATCGTAGTTAGTATCCTCCCCTGCAATATTATAAAACCCTAAGTTAAACTCACCCGTATCGCTTGTGATAGGTACGCTAAGCTCTGTAAATGTAGGCTCATCAAAGTTGCCGCTCATTACTACTAACTGTGTTTTGTCACCTTTAATAGAAATTTCTTGGTCGCTAATTGTTATATAGCTGTCGTTAGCATCTAGGTATTCAAAACTTACATCATAAGTGCCTGTACTGTAGTTATGGCGAGTAGTTACATCGGCAAAATCAGCGCCTGAACGTTCTGTTTCTTCAACAAACAAACGTGTGTATGGGCTATTGTAAGAGCCGTTATACAATTGGATGTAACCTGTAGAGCTTGAGCTATCATCAGAGCCGCAGCCCGACAAAATAGTAATTAGACTTAAGGGTAATGCAGCTTTTAAAAGGGAGTTGGTCATTAAGGTTATTCCTTATTATTAATATCCCCATTATGACCCAAACATTCTATTTTAATTTCATGATTTACAAAGCATTACCCTCACTGACATTTCCTTACGAAAACGTTAAAAAGTGTAGTAAATGTGCAAACAATAAGGACGTGTTTTTATATAATTAAAAACGCTTACGGGGCAATTTCAAAACGATCTCGGCCACTCTTCTTAGCTAAATATAAAGCTTGATCAGCGCGCTTCATTACTTTATCTAAAGGCTCATTAGGCGTTTGCATTGCAACACCTATACTTACTGTTAAGTGGCGAGAATTTTGAACATTTATGGTGTGCGCAAGGTCAATTAATTGCTGCGAAAAATCACATGCTTGCGTCATATTATTTGTAGGCAAGTAGCCACCAAATTCTTCACCACCGAGGCGAGCAAATTTGTTTTGGTGCGTAAAAGCATTGTCGTATTTAGTTGCTAGTTCTTTAAGCACTACATCACCAACATCATGACCAAATTCATCATTAATTGCTTTAAAGTGGTCTATATCGATAATTAAAATAACGTAAGGTGAGTGCTGAGCATCTTTAGCGTGCTGATAAAAATAACGTCTGTTATGTACCTTGGTTAAATCGTCAATAATTAGCTCACGCGCTGATCGATTATTAATACTTTGTACAAAGCACATCGTTTTAAATAAACCATAGGAAGTTAAAAGCATACCGCTGGTTCTGCATAAATCTTCAAAATAAATACTTACCCAGTAAGGCTGTATCACTATCTCATCGATTAAATCAGCTGTATTACCCATGGACCAAAGCATTAATCCGAGAGTCGAAAATGTATATGCAAGCTTTGAAAGTTTGGAGCACTGAACCATCCAAAATAAAAAAATAAGAACAATTAAATTAATAAAATCAGTTGTAAAACCGTAAACATTATTTTGAACTTGTAAGGGAGGAAAGTTAGTTAGGGAGTAGGCTGAAAAAATAACAATATAAGCTAATAAAAATAGGCTTACAGTTTTATTTTTCCAGCTCATTTTAAAAAAATTAGAAAGCCTGATAGTGAGTTTTACAGTTTCAATCATATTAACCCTAAGCTTTTCGATACTATAATTAAAAAACTATAGCACATTACCAAAAAGGCTTATTAGAATAAGCTGGTTAATAACCTTTAATAATGAGCTTAAATCACCAAACTTAATCCCCAAACTCCTAACACAAGTAACGTTATTAAAACCATTGCCTTAGTTTTATGTTTACTAATGATTCGCTCAGCTTCATTACCTGCATAATAAACAATAATAGCCAGACCAAAGTAACGAATAGAACGCGCAATACCCGAGGCCAACAAAAACAGCCAAATAGAGTACTTAGTCGCGCCAGCTGCAAGCATCGCTATTTGAAACGGAATAGGCACTATGCCTAGTGTTATTACAAACCAAAAACCTTGATCTTGCATTTGCTGTTTAACGTTTTCAAATTGCTCAGGGCTCGAAAACGTATTAATAATCCAATCGCCAACCGCATCAAATAAATAATAACCCAACGCATAACCAAACAATGCGCCCACTATGCAGCCTAAAGTAGCCATTAGCGCAATAAGCCATAGCTTTTCACGACGAGCTTGCATTAGCGGTACTAATACAGCTTCGAGTGGAATAGGAACTATGGTTGACTCTAAAAATGACGCCACTGTAATACCGCTAAGCATATGCTTAGAGTCAATAAAATTACGCGTTTTTTCTTTTAGCTTTTTTTGAATGGCCATAGTAAATCCTTTTCACTTATCAGTAAGAACAAGAGTATTCAATAAGCCAATAATTACACATTTAGGTTAATACACGCTGAAAACAGTGTACTAAATTTATCAGGTCCTAGGGCGTTAACAAATTAGTAATATCCATAATAATATTTTATTATGTGCCCATGCAGTTAGATTCCCTATCACAGTAGTTATTAATTTATGCAAAGTGCGCGTTTTATTCCCTTTAGAAAGCAAGATATTGTTGATATGTGTAGCGAAGAGCTTAAAAGCAGTACACAAAAAACATCGTTTAAACAATTTTGCGATTTACTAGCAAGCCTTATTCATTACGATTACCACTCAACACTTGAGTCACTTAAAAACAACTACGCCCCTTTTGATCCCAACAGTGACACGCGATCGTTAGCGCCAGTATCTGCGGATCAAAAAGCGCAGTGCCAACATGAGTTTGCTAAAGATTTTGCTAAGGTGCTTAATGCAGCTAATTTTGAAGTGATAACCAATGAAGACTTACAAGATGCATTAAATGAAGAGTCATTATTTAAGGTGCGCCTTGAAGTTGAATTTGACGACTTTGAAGAAGTGGTATTTTATCGCCGTGGCGAGTCGCAACTCACTGAAACTATGACCAGCTTTTGGGGCTTGCGTAAAAAACCGCTGCACTTTACTAATTACGACCGTGTTGCCGTGTTTATTCGCTTTAAAGACAGCGCTTATTTTGAAGCTAAAAATAAAACGCCACTGGGATTTGAGCCAAGCTCAACCATAGTAAAGCTGTTTCAAAATGTGCCAAAGGCCGATCTCGAAATGCTATTTCCTAATAGCGAAGTACGCATGCGCCCTATTGATAAAGCAATTATTGGCTCATCGGCTTTAGTTGGCGGTGCAGTGGTACTTATAACTAAACTTGGCGCATCAATCGTATTATTGCTTGCTCTGTTTGCTTTTTGGGGTGGTTTTAGAAGTGAAGCTGTAGAAATGACCCAACAACACTTTATTACCTTTGCTATTGGCATGGGAGTATTTGGCAGCTTTATTTTTAAAGAATGGAGTAAGTTTAAAAACCGTAAAATTAAATTTATGAAAGCGCTTAGCGATAATCTCTACTTTAAAAACCTTGATAACAACGCGGGTGTTTTTCACACGCTTATTGACGCCGCCGAAGAAGAAGACATAAAAGAAGCGCTGCTTGCGTATACCTTTTTACTAAAATCAGAAAGCGGCTTAACCGCACAAACGCTTGATGAACAAATAGAGCATTGGTTTAAAAGTAAATACCAGTGCGATCTTGATTTTGAAATTAGCGACGCACTTGAAAAGCTGGTGCGTATGCGTTTGGTAACGTGCACTAGTGATGTGTATAGCGCAATAAATTTAGATCACGCAAAAACGATACTGGATGAGCGCTGGGATAATCTTTTTCAATATAATTAATGTAGTATTTTTGCTAAATAATACCCAAATAAAAAAGCAGCTGATAAGTACAGCTGCTTTTTTATTATATTATCAATAGCTAGTATTTAAGCTAATTCAGCTTCTGCTTTTTTAGTAAATTTAGAATGCACTAACTTATAAAGCGCAGGCAATATTAACAGTGTTAGTAATGTTGATGAAATAATCCCGCCAACCACTACTGTGGCGAGAGGTTTTTGCATTTCAGAACCCGTTCCCGAATTAAGCGCCATAGGTATAAAGCCTAAACTTGCCACCAGCGCCGTCATCAGTACTGGGCGCAAGCGCTGAAGTGCACCGCTGTGAATTGCATCAAACAAACTTAAACCATCGCTTCGTAATTGCTTTATAAACGACAGCATAACCACGCCGTTTAATACCGCTACACCACTTAGGGCAATAAAGCCGACACCCGCTGAGATTGAAAGCGGCATATCGCGCAGCAATAACGCAAGCACACCTCCTGTTAATGCCAGTGGCACACCACTAAATATAATCAATGAATCACGAAGCGATCCAAAGGCGCTATACAGTAAGCCAAATATAAGCAGTAAAGTGACCGGCACAACTAATGATAATCGCTTACTTGCCGATTGTAGCTGCTCAAACGTGCCGCCGTATTCAAGCCAATAGCCACTTGGTAAATTAAGTGATTCATTCATGCTTGCTTGCGCATCACTTACAAAGCTTGCTAAATCGCGCCCCTCTACATTGGCAGTTACTACTACATTGCGCTTACCACTTTCGCGGTTTATTTGATTAGGCCCTTTTTCAATGCTAATTGTTGCCACTTCGCCAAGCGGTACAAACTCAAGTTCTGGGTTACTATCTTTAGGTAAAGCAACTGGCAAACGAGCAAGTGCTGATACATCGCTAGACCAACGTTTATCAAGGCGTACTAATAACGAAAAACGTTTATCGCCTTCGTAAATTAGTCCGGTTTGCACACCACCAACAGCGGCGGCAAGTGTTTGTTGAATATCGTTTACGCTTAAACCCAATAACGCCATATGGTCGCGCATTGGTGTTACCGAAAGTGTTGGCAATCCTTCCATTTGCTCCAAACGTACATCGGTAGCACCTGCAATATTACGCATTAGCCCTGTGGCTTTTTCGCCAAACTCTTTAAGTACGCTTAAGTCGTCACCATAAATACGCAGTGCCACATCGGCGCGCACGCCAGCAATTAACTCGTTAAAGCGCATTTCTATTGGTTGTGTAAATTCGTAATTATTACCAGGTACATCGTTAACACGGGTACGAATTTGCTGAACCAATTCTGCTTTAGTGAGTGCTGGATTAGGCCACTCTTCTTGCAGTTTAAGTATTAAAAAAGTATCGGCAACATTGGGCGGCATAGGATCGCTTGCTACATCAGCAGTACCAATTTTTGAAAATACGTTAGCAACCTCAGGCTGATCTAATATGGCTTGCTCAAGCTCTTTTTGCATTTGCACAGATTGCTCAATACCGGTGCCAGTAATGCGCAGCGCATGCATAGCAATATCACCCTCATCAAGTTTCGGTAAAAATTCTGCGCCCATGTTTTTAACTTTAAAACCAAGCACTAATACTAATGCCGTGGCAATACCCACCATCAGCCAAGGTAATTTAAGCGATATACCAAGTAATGGCTTATACACTTTTTTAACGCCGCGCATGACTGCGTTTTCGGTTTCATCAACCTTACCGCGAACAAACACTGCAATAGCAGCCGGTACAAATGTAACGCCAAATATAAGCGCGCCAATTAACGCCGCAACTACAGTAAATGCCATTGGCTGAAACATTTTGCCTTCAACGCCGCTTAGTGCAAATAAAGGTAAGTAAACCAGCATAATAATAACAATGCCAAATACAGCCGGTGTAAATACTTCTTTGGTGGCTGCGGTCACTACATTTAAACGCTCGTTTAAGGTAAGTAGCCTGCCATGTTTATGCTGAGCCATACCTAATTGGCGCAGGCAGTTTTCAACTACAATTACAGCGCCATCAACAATTAAACCAAAGTCGATTGCACCTAGGCTCATTAGGTTACCCGATACGCGATTACCCACCATACCTGTAACGGCAAACAACATACTAAACGGAATAACCATTGCCGTAATAAGCGCGCCCGTTACATTACCCAGCAGTAATAGCAAAATTACTATCACTAAAATGGCACCTTCAAATAAGTTGGTTTGCACGGTTGCTATGGTTTTATCAACAAGGGTTGTGCGGTCATAAACTGCTTCTGCCACAACACCTTCAGGCAAGCTTAGCTGTACGTCTTTGAGTTTATCAGCCATGGCTTTTGCCACTACGCGACTGTTTTCACCAATTAGCATCATGGCGGTGCCGAGCACGGTTTCTTTACCGTTATAAGTGGCCGCGCCGGTTCTAAGCTCTTTGCCTAAAAACACGTTAGCCACATCTTTAATGCGTACAGGTGCATCGTCGCGCTTAGCTATAACGGTATTGGCTATGTCATCAATGGTTTTTAACTGCCCTGGTGAGCGTACTAAATATTGCCCGTCAAAGCGCTCTATATAGCCTGCGCCTCGGTTACTGTTATTAACCTCAAGTGCACTAATTACATCGCTAATAGTAAGCTTATAGGCAATGAGTTTTTCGGGCACTGGCGCTACTTGGTATTGGCGCTCAAAACCACCTTGGCTGTTTATTTCGGTAACGCCTTTTACTTTTAAAAGCTGCGGACGAATAACCCAATCTTGCAAAGTACGTAAGTCTTCGGCGTTGTAGGCGGTGCCATCTTCTTTTAACGCATTAGGCGCGGCGTGCACACTGTAAGTAAATATTTCGCCTAAACCACTGGCAATAGGACCCAAGTTTGGCTCTACGTTATTAGGTAAGTCGGAGCGAATACTTTGAATACGCTCACCAATTTGCTGACGCGCCCAATAAATATCGGTGCCTTCATTAAAAATAACCGTTACTTGCGAAAGCCCATAACGCGAAAGCGAACGGGTGTAGTCAAGCTTAGGTATGCCCGCCATGGCGGTTTCTACCAAATAGGTAATGCGTTGCTCTACCTCTAATGGCGTAAAGCCCTGCGCTTTGGTATTAATTTGCACTTGTACGTTAGTTATATCGGGTACTGCGTCTACCGCTAAATTTTGAATGTTGTATACACCAAATCCAGCAAATAAAAATGTAAGCGCAAGCACCAGCATGCGGCGTTTAACCGCAAAAGAAACTATCCAATTAATCATGGTGCCTCCTAGTGAGCGTGGCTTGCGCCGCTTTTTAAAATATCGGCTTTAATGACATAACTATTGTCTGTTACGTATTCGCTACCTGCGTTTAAGCCTGTAAGTACTTCTACCCACTCGCTATTTTTTGCACCTAAGGTAACGGGGCGCACTTCAAATACATTATTTTTACGAACAAACACACTGGGTTGACCGTTAAATTCTTGAATTGCTTGTGGCTTTACACGCACGCTGGCATTTATTTTAGCCACACTTACATCGCTATTTATATGCATGCCTGGGCGCCAATGCCCGTCTGGGTTATTAAGCTCTATACGGGCACGCGCTATGTGCCCGCCAGTCATCATTGGGGCTATAAAAAACACTTTGCCTTGCGTATTTAAATGATGATGTAGGTCGTACACTTTAGCGCTTTGACCAATGGCTAGTTTTTCAATGTTTTCAGGAAAAGCCGATAACTCAACCCATACTTTATCAAGGTTAACTACCTGCATCAGTGCGCTGGTGCTTGCAAACTCGCCACGCTTTAAGTATTGCTCGGTTACAACGCCGCTAATTGGGCTTTTAATAGGGTAGTTTTGCAGTGTTTCACGGTTGGTTACATTGGCAAGTACTTCGCCTTTTTTAACGTTTTGACCAATGCTTACAAAAATATCACTGATCAATCCGGCATACGGCGCCATTACTTCTACCGTGCCATGTTGTGTTGGTGCAATAACGCCAAAAAGCGTATCGGTAATATCCACTTCACCACTTTGCGCTATCTCGGTTTTAACGCCTGCGCGCTCAATAGCTCGCTCTGTTAACGTAGTTTGCCCTTCGTGTTTGTCGTATTCATAGCTAATGCTCTCACCGTTATAATTAGCAGTAACGGTAAGTGCAAACGAATGTGGTTCGTTAATTGATTGCGTGCTCACAAGATAGTCGCCCTCAGTTGTAAACTGTATATTTTGCGGCGCTTCAACTAAGCGCTTTAAACTCATTGTTATGTTTAAGTCGTTTATATTAATTGGCTTATTTTGTTTATAGCCGTATACACGTAGCTCAACATTACCTGCAAATTCTTGCAATTTAAGCTCAAGTGTTAATTTAGGGTCAGTTAATAAAAAACCCCCGTGTGGACCTTGCTTTTGCTCATGTTGCTCTGTTTCTTTATGACCTGACTCGCCATGTTCAGCAGAGGCAAATACATGTGTGCTTACAAAGCTGCAGGCAAACGAAAGTGATACTAGTAATACGATTATATTTTTATTCATGATTGATGAGTCTCAATTAAAGATTGGCCTGTTAAACGCTCAAGAGTAAGCAGCACTTGGTACAGCTCTGCGTGAGTTGTAATAAGTGTGCGTTTAGAATCAAAAAGTGCTTGTTGAGCATCAAGTAATTGCAACACCGAAATCTGTCCGCGTTGATAACTTTTTAAGCTTTGTTCGATCAATGTTTGTGCCTGAGGAATAATTTGATTAGATAACAGCTTTGCCTGATTAGCTCGGCCTTGATAATAAGCGTACAAAGTACGTACTTGCTGGCGTAGCTGGATGCGTAATTGCCCTTGCTGCTCATTTAAAAGTATGAGCTGACTATTTGCAGCTGCAATATTTCCGCTATTTGAATTACTTAATTGCAGTGGCATAGAAAACGAAAACACTAATGAGCTGGAGTCGCTTTGTTGGTTATAGCGCACGCCTCCCCCTATATTAATATCGGTTTGTCCGTTTGCTTTTTGCAGTGTTAAGTTAGCTGTTTGCTGTAAATATTGCTGCTGTAATAATGCAAATTCAGGGGCTTGGTTAACCGCATCTAAAAGTGCTTGCGCTGATTTAAGCGCAGTAATTGCATTAATATTGCCAGCAAAAGTGTTGTAGGGTTGCTCCTCACTCCACAGCTCGTTAAGCGATAAACTTGCTCGCTCAAATTCACTATTAAGCATGGCTTTATCAAGCTCTACTTGGCTAAGTGCATAACGCATGCGCGTTACATCAGCTTGCGACGCAGCACCCGCATTGGCTCTTTGTTCAATCGCTTTAAGTGCTTGGGTAACTACCTGTTTACGCTCGTTGTTCAAACTTAATAATGTTTGAAATTTAAGCCCTTGATAGTATCGCTCAGCAGTGGTTGCCAATAACGCTAAACGGGTATTTTCATACTGTATTGCTTGGGCTTTAATATTGGCGGTTGCGTAATTAATACGGCTTTGGCGCTTATCGCCCAGCTCTATTAGTTGGCTAAGCCCGAGTGTTATTTCAGCGCCTTGAATGCCACGCGCCTTGTTAGTGCCAAGTAAGTTTTCGGCTTCAACATTCAATACAGGATTAGGCGAAAGTGCAGCTTGAGATTTAAGCGCACTCAATATTTTTTGATGATACGGGTAGCGTTTTAATACCGGATTTTGTTGTTCGGTATTACTCAGCGCTTGTTTAAGGGTTAATGTTTTAACATTCGCCAAAGTACTATAAGCAGGTAACGCGCACATTAGCGCCACCAGCATAATTGGTTTTTTATTCATATAGCGTGTCCGTTTTTTAACAAACAGAGTTAACTTGAGCACGGTATTGGCATTAAAAAATCAAACCGAACGTGCATCAAGTAACCTAAATATGCATATAACAGAGCCGAAACAGCGCATAAGCGCAGGCTGTTATATACAAAGTATTTAAAATTAAAAACTAACTAAGTGAACTGGGTGGCGGTACATCTGGCGGGTAATTTAACCCGTTATAGCACGCAGGCGAAGTTGCTTTACTTTGCTCTGGGCTTATTGAATGGCTAGAGGTGCTGTTGTAGCCACAATGGCAATGTTGGTGGGCATGAATCTCGGTAGTTGATGTTTTATCGCTTTGGTTATCATCGGCTATGGAGTCGCCTTGCGATAACGAACTGGTTACGTGATCAACGTCTTCTTGCAAATGATACGCAGCGCCATCACAGCTAATAAAGCTGTGTACAAGCACTAATAATATCACTATTAAAAAACGGTTTGAGCGCATTACCTACCTAAAACTCTAAAATGCAATTTAAGAAATCGCACAATACCTTAAATTTATTCAAATGTAGAGAGCCGCTAACGTTATTTTCTAAATTCGCTTGGCGACACACCTACCGACTTCTTAAAACGTTTGGAAAAATTAAAAATATTAGAATACCCCACATAACTTGCCACATGCGAAATTGGCCAAGCCGTGTTTAACAATAAGTTTTTAGCCCGTTCAATGCGTAAATAAATAAGTTGTTGTATTGGGCTTTTACCAAATTGCGCTTGGCATAAACGATGCAAATGCGGCGATGAGTAATGCACATATTCGCACATTGCCTCTATTGTCCAATCAAACTGCAAGCGCTTGTCTACCTCTTCAAACAAACTAATTAAACGGTTATGCGCCGCACCCTGAGAGTTATTTTGCAGCGTAGCATTTAAGTAATGACTTAAAATAGGCGTTACGCTTTCGCGTAAATTAACATTGGGCTCGCTGTATAAAAGCTCCATAGCAAGGTGTAACGGTTCAAGTTTTTGCTCGGTTAATACCAATGCTTGCGCTAAGTTTAAATGCTGCCAACGTTTAGTATTTGCAAGGTTTAACCAAATAACATCCCAATGTTCAGCATCAATTTTCACTTCAAAGCTTTGCTTTGCTGGTAGCACAATAAGTGTATTGGCATTAAGTGTGTACTGCTCATTGTGTGTTGTTAATTTACCCTGCCCTGCAAGCGTATAAAAAAGTGTATGTTCTAGCGGTGCTGAGCGTGCTACGCAATAACGACCCGATAGGTTTGAGCAACCCGCAAGTGCTATTTCAAGGTTTGGCATTTGCGCGAGCGTTTGTGAATCAATAAAGCGTTCTATACAGCGCGGACCAATATCGAGTATGTCTTTAATGTTATAGCGCATAATTACAATGATAGTTTTGGATAAATAAAGGAGAGCTTTAAGCATAACCCCTGCGATTATTTTTAGCTATATTTAGCGCATTATAATTGCCCGCTTATGCAATAGGATAAACATGACCTCTTTACAGCACATAATTAATCGCCGAGATTGGGAAAACCCAATTTCAGTACAAGCTAATCAAGTAAAAGCGCACAGCCCACTCAATGGATTTAAAAGCGTTGACCATGCCCGTACTAACACGCAATCGCAAAAACAAAGTTTAAACGGTCAGTGGGACTTTAAATTATTTGATAAACCCGAAGCAGTTGATGAATCGTTGCTAAGTAAAACACTAAATAGCAACTGGCAAAGTATTACAGTGCCTTCTAACTGGCAATTACACGGCTTTGATAAACCTATTTACTGTAATGTTAAGTACCCATTTGCAGTTAACCCGCCTTTTGTACCAAGCGACAACCCTACAGGCTGTTACCGCACTGAATTTAATATAAGCGAAAGTAAGCTAACTCAGCGTAATCATATTATTTTTGAAGGCGTTAACTCGGCGTTTCACCTGTGGTGTAACGGACAATGGGTGGGTTATTCACAAGATAGCCGTTTACCAAGCGAGTTTGATTTAAGCGAACTATTAGTTGCAGGCACTAACCGTATTGCCGTTATGGTTATTCGTTGGAGCGATGGCAGTTATTTAGAAGATCAGGACATGTGGTGGCTAAGCGGTATATTCCGCGATGTTAACTTACTTACCAAACCGCAAAGCCAAATTCGCGATGTATTTATTACTCCTGATTTAGACGCCTGCTACCGCGATGCAACGCTACATATAAAAACGGCGATTAATGCGCCAAATAACTATCAAATAGCAGTGCAAGTTTTTGATGGCGAACAGGCGCTATGTGAGCCGCAAATACAAAGCACTAATAATAAACGTGTTGACGAAAAAGGCGGCTGGAGCGATGTTGTATTTCAAACAATTGATATACAAAACCCTAAAAAATGGACCGCCGAGACCCCATACTTATACCGCTGCGTTGTGAGTCTGCTTGATGATCAAGGCAATACCGTCGACATTGAAGCCTATAACATTGGCTTTAGAAAAGTAGAAATGCTCAACGGGCAGCTTTGCCTAAACGGCAAGCCGCTACTTATACGCGGCGTTAACCGCCACGAACACCATCCTGAAAACGGCCATACAGTTACTACCGCCGATATGATTGAAGATATTAAGCTGATGAAGCAAAATAACTTTAATGCCGTGCGTACTGCTCACTACCCTAACCACCCTCGTTTTTACGAACTATGTGACGAGCTAGGTTTATACGTAGTTGATGAAGCAAATATAGAAACCCATGGCATGTTTCCTATGGGGCGTTTAGCTAGCGATCCGCAGTGGGCTGGTGCATTTATGTCGCGTTATACGCAAATGGTTGAGCGCGATAAAAACCACACCTCAATTATTATTTGGTCACTAGGAAACGAATGCGGACACGGCGCAAATCATGATGCTATGTACGGCTGGTCAAAAAGCTTTGACCCCTCTCGCCCAGTGCAATACGAAGGCGGCGGCGCAAATACAACGGCTACCGACATTATTTGTCCAATGTACGCCCGTGTAGATACCGATATTAAAGACGATGCGGTACCTAAATACTCTATTAAAAAATGGTTGAGCCTACCGGGTGAAACTCGCCCACTTATTTTATGTGAATACGCCCATGCAATGGGTAACAGCCTAGGTAGCTTTGACGATTACTGGCAAGCATTTAGAGAATACCCACGCCTGCAAGGCGGCTTTATTTGGGATTGGGTAGACCAAGGTTTATCTAAAACAGACGAAAACGGCAAGCATTATTGGGCTTACGGTGGCGATTTTGGTGATGAACTAAATGACCGTCAATTTTGTATAAATGGGTTATTGTTCCCAGACCGCACGCCGCACCCTAGCCTGTTTGAAGCAAAATACAGCCAGCAGCATTTACAATTTACGCTGCGCGAGCAAACTAAAAATCAATACACCATTGATGTATTTAGCGATTACGTATTTAGACACACAGATAACGAAAAGCTCGTTTGGCAGTTAATGCAAAATGGCATCTGTGTTGAACAAAGCGAGCATATACTTAATATTGCTCCGCAAAGTACACACACGTTAACAATTAAAACTAAAACAACGTTTGAGCAAGGTGCGCAATACCACCTTAATTTAGATGTAGCACTAATTAACGATTGTAGCTTTGCAAGTGCCGAGCATGTATTAAACACCGAGCAGTTTAAGCTTATAAATAGTAATAATTTAAACAGTGAATCATTTACATCAACTACAGAGCAAAGCGCTATAAGTGTTAGTGAAACCGACTCTCAACTAAGTATTGAAAACGATAAGTTTAAACTTGTTTTTAGCAAGCAATCAGGGCTTATAGAGCAGTGGTTACAAAACGATACTCAGGTTATTAGTAGCCCACTGGTTGATAACTTTTATCGGGCCCCGCTTGATAACGACATAGGCGTAAGCGAAGTAGATAACCTAGACCCTAATGCATGGGAGGCTCGTTGGTTACGTGCAGGTATAGGGCAATGGCAGCGCACATGCAGCTCAATTCACGCAGTGCAATCAAGTGTTGATGTACGTATTACTTGTGTATTTAATTACGAGTTTAATGGCGTGCTACAGGCTCAAACACAGTGGCTATATACACTAAATGATACCGGCAATATTAGCTTAAATGTTGATGTGCAACTAAACGATACTCTGCCGCCAATGCCGCGTATAGGGCTAAGTACAACACTTAACAAGCAAAGCGATACAAAAGTAAACTGGCGTGGTTTAGGGCCTTTTGAAAACTACCCAGATCGCAAAGCCGCAGCACGTTTAGGTTATTACAGCTTGAGCTTAAATGAGCTACATACCCCGTATATATTCCCAACCGATAACGGCCTGCGTAGCGATTGCCAATTACTGCGTATTAATAATTTAACCGTAACCGGTGCGTTTTTATTTGCAGCCAGTGAGTATTCGCAAAGTATGTTAACGCAAGCTAAGCACACTAACGAACTCATTGCTGATGATTGCGTACATCTACACATTGATCATCAACATATAGGGGTTGGTGGCGATGATTCATGGAGCCCAAGTACCCATAAAGAATATTTACTTGAGCAAAAGCAGTACAGTTATTCTTTAACATTATCTGCTGAATAATTTAAACAAAAATAGCGGCCAAATTGGCCGCTATTTTTTTAATTAACACACTCTATTTATTAGCGAGCTTTTTAGCTAATACGTTATCAAGAGAAAAGCTTCCCGCTCCTTGAATTGCTAAAACTACAGTTACTACTAGTAAAGTTAATGCGTATTCATAGCCATTGTTTGCCATAAATAAGCCATTACTAATATGTACGCTAAAAATAGCAATCAGCATAGTAAAGCCGGCAACTACAGCAGCTGGGCGAGTTAACAAACCAATTGCTAATGCAATGCCACCAAAAAACTCAGCGCTACCTGCCATCATTGCTAACCAATAGCCAGGCTCTAAACCAATACTCGCCATCCATTGGCCTGTACCTTCAAGCCCGTAACCGCCAAACCAAGCAAATAGCTTTTGTGCACCATGCGCCGCTAAAGTAAGGCCAACTGGTACTCGTAAAATTAATGCTGCTACGCCTGCTTTTGAGCTAAGTAATGTGTTTAGTAATTTCATGAGTTTTAGTCCTGTTTAAATTTATTTAATCGTTAGGTTTTTCCTAACCGTTGAGCACAGTTTACTATCATCATTAAAAACATTAATACGAAATTTATTGGTTAATTAGCAACGCAGTATTTATAATAATCCATAAAAAAACCGCCAACCCAAAGGTTGACGGTTTTTTATTAACGTATTACTTAGGGCGTGTTGATCTTTGTGGATTGAAATTTGTTCAATCTAGGGGCGATTAAATCGCGGCGCGAGGTTTGTAACCTAGTGGGCTAAGTAAAAACCGAGCAACAAAGAGTTAATCGTCCCTAGAAAGAACCCAAAGGGCAGCGCATGTTTGGTATTTATG
>NZ_JACGWD010000007.1:0-87056 GCF_014077565.1 Pseudoalteromonas sp. 5Ae-yellow | reverse complement strand
TTTAGGCAAGGCAGAGCCTATACAGTGTGGTTATTCCCCATAAATAGGCGATAACGTAGCATTAATGCCAAACAGGCGCTGCCCAAAGGGTTCTTCCTAGGGGCTATTTACTCTTTGTTGCTCGGTTTTGACTTAGCCCACTAGGTTACAAACCTCGCGCCGCGATTAAATAGCCCCTAGTTTGAACAAATTTCAATCCGCAAAGATCAACAGACCCTAGGCTGCAATTTTGCAGCCTTTTTATTGTGTATGTGTTTGGTTAGCTATTTTGCTCACGCGCTACTTGGTTAGGAAGAAGTTCTTCTACTATTTCGCGTGCTGGAAGTGTATAGCGTGTGCCGTCAAACATTACTGAGGTAAACTCGTTAATATTAGTAATGCCTGTTAAGGTCCAGCCTTCGCCGCGCTTTGGGCAATATACTGTGGTAGTGGGTTGTATTACTTGAAAATCGTCACTCATTACGTTCTCTTACTCTTTTTGCTTTAAAGATAATGCTTGTTAATGGGGTATGGTAAGTTAATAATGCCTGCCCATAAAGAGCTAATTTAACTAACCACTTAAATAAAATGTTTAATACCACAAAGCTTGAACGCGTTACGCTGCGTTTAATTACCCACAAACACGCTGCGTGTTTATTTAATATTTTAAACCACCCGCATGTGTCAGAATTTAACGACTACGAAACACCGCTCAGCAAAACACAAATCAAACAATTAATACAAGATGATATTAGCGCCTATTACGAAGGCGAAGTGATTAGAGTGGCAATTGAACATAATACATCTGGGAAGTTAATGGGTACTTGTGGGCTTTATAATTTAACACCGTGTAAAAGTAGTGCGTTTATAGGATTTGAGCTGCACCCCGACTTTTGGGATAAAGGTGTAATGTTTGAAGTAGTCACCGGTTTTATTGAAACGCTACTTAAGGAAATTGCGCTTAAACATTTATCGGCTGAGGTGAGTGCACACAATGCACGTTCCCATAATTTACTTATTAAGTTAGGTTTTAGTTTAAGAGAAAATTCTATTTGGCATAAATCACTTTAACGAAAGACGGCAATTATAAGTGCTTATCTTTTTTCAATCCTGAAAGGTCAACGCCTTCAAGTGTAAATAAAATACAAAAAATAACGGCTTTCTATTATAGTTAAGCGTAAGCAAATGAATTTGTTACCCGTGTTTTATTAAATATTTACGCTTAACAAGGATTTTATATGCTAGAAAAACTATCTCAAGATGCGCTTGTTATTTGGGCTACCATTGACCCAATAGGCACTATGGCGCTGTTTGCTGCGCTTACTTCTCATTTAACAGATCAACAACGTCGTAAAACAGCCTTTAAAACGGTGCTTTATGCTGGTTGCGTACTATTGGGTTCTATTTTAATAGGGCAGCTAATACTTAATGCGATGGGAATTAGGTTGGTGTCGTTTCAGTTAGGGGGTGGAATTATATTGTTTTTGTTTGGCCTGCAAATGATATTTGGAAACGATTCTAACAAAGCTAAACAAGACCCTGATCACGATATAGCAGTGTTTCCGCTAGCTATACCCGCAACGGCGACCCCAGGCGCTATTTTGGCGGTGATACTACTTACCGACAACCACATACACCCAATTACTACTCAAATAGGCACAGCGCTTGTTACACTTGGTGTGTTGGGTATTACTTTAATACTGTTGCTGCTTTCGGGTAAAATAATTAAGCTTATTGGTACTGGCGGCGCGTCTATTTTAACGCGTGTGATGGGGATGATTTTAGCCGCATTTTCGGTTGAGCTTATTATGACCGCGCTTGAAATAAAACAATGGGTTAAGCTCGATTAAATAAATCCTAAATATTTAAAGGAATGCCGCATGGCAATAAAAATAACAAAACACTATTTTATTAATTTAAGTTTAGCCGTAGTCATTTTTGCTATAGGTATTTTAGCCATACGTTATTACAACCATTATGTATCGGCCTATACAGATGTAACAATTAACTCAAGCGTGCTTAATGAGTCGCGCAAAGTGTTTATAAGATTACCCGCTAATTACAATCCTAACAAAGCGTATCCGTTAATTATTAAAACCGATGGTAACTTTAATTTAGATACATGGGACAAAGCACTTACAAAACAAGCTAAGAGCGAAAAAGGGGAGAAGGCTATATTGGTGTCTATTCCTAATTTGTTTTTTACAGATACACGTAATCGCGATTTAGTGCCTCCTTATGCTCGCCAAGATGTAAATACACAAGCGCGCACAGAAAATGAAACACTTATTGAACCAAATGGTGAAGCCGACAAGTTTTTAGCGTTTATTGAAACTGAGTTACTCCCTTATCTATCAGCAAAATATAAGCTTAGTAATAACCGTGTTTTAAGTGGTTTTTCGGCAGGTGGTAGCTTTGTACTTTATACGCTGCATACAAAGCCTGAATTGTTTAATGGCTATTTTGCTTTTAGCCCTGCGGCTTGGTATGACGATATGACCGTAGTTAATAATGTAGAAGCGTTTTTAAGTGCCCAAGATAACAAAGTGAAGTCGTCTACATATTTATATCTTTCGGTGGGCGGGGCAGAGCATCCGCTAATGTTAAAAGCGTTTAGTAATTTAGAGGCCGCTTTATCAACCAATCCTAACAATAACCTTGTGTGGCAAAGTGATATAAACAAAGGTGCTGAGCATTCAGATACTCCATCAATTAGTGTGGCTAAGGCATTAGCTGGTTATAGTACGTTTATTAAAAAGTAAGATAGATTGGTTTAAGTGATAACTGTATATACATACAGTTATCGTTGTTTTATCTATTTATGATAACGAATCAACTTTATAACACTTTACTTAGTTCAATATTATTAACGACTTACAAAGAAAGGTAGGTTTAAATTATTTTTTCACAGCAATCACATGTACTGTTCTTATATACAGTACATGACTATTGAATTAGAATACCGTCAGTACCCATGAGCATATACCACACCTATATGTGACTGCTTTTAAGCAGCCTTAGGTATTTGTGATCAGTAAAAAGCAGTGTCAGTACTTTGCAATTTCAATATAGTTTCACCTTCTTTTTATACTCTTAATGCAGTTAATATAAGTTGGCTGGTGGCTTTACAGTAAAAGAACACATCATACTAAATATTTCTATAACGTTAAACTTAGCAATAAAGTCAAATTATAAAAAGTAATCAAGGAGGTAGTCAAAATAATAAAGCCTGCGATAACTACATCCACTAAAATTATAAATGGCGAGTGTGGACTATGAGTGATTAATTAAAGTTTTCCTCGCTCATTGTAATGAGCAGCAAAATGGTAAACGTAAAAAATAGGGGCATCGTGAATGGTGCTATTACAAATTAAAAAAGCAGATACCAATGCGGCTGTTAATGCCTTTTTTGAAATAGCCTTAAATGCAAAATCGAGTATTGAAAAAAGTATGGAAAAATAAAAAAAGCCCAGTTAAAAGGGCTAAAAGGGCTAAAAGGGTTGTGCTTAGGGAAGTTGTAGTCGTTTTATAAACTTATATTTAAAACTTATATCTAAAACCAAATGCTATACCGTCATCTTCCGACTGCTCCATTTGTGCTTGTTGCTCTTTGTTATCGCTTTCAAAGTCGCTAAAGTCTTTACGCGCTTCTACGTAGGCAATAGTGTCTTCGTCAATTAAGTAGTGAAGGCCAATAACAGCAAACTGACGCTTAAATACATCGTCTGGGTCGGCGTTAAAGTTTGGCTGAATTACGTAATCATCACCAGCATCAAACACGTTGTAGGCAATAAAAGGGCGAAAATCGTTATCAAAGCGGTAAGATGCAAATGTTTCTACACCGATTGCGTCTTTAATTAAGCGACCAATGTTATCTGTGTCGTGGTTTTTGTTTTTATTTACGTTGGCTGCAACGTATAGGCCGGGCTCATCAATGTTGCCCCACATAATACCTGCACCATAAATTAAATCTTCAACATTGCGAGTAGAACCATCGCCAAACGTTAAATCAAACTCACCACGGTTAACACCTGCTGTAAGTGTTAGCATGTTAGTTGGGGTATAAGTTACAGACGCACCAAATGTGTAATTAAATTCAACTTCTTGGGCTGCACTATCGCCAGAGTTCCAAAGTGCTTCACATTCTTCTTCTGAAATGTCGGTTACGTCACAGGTATAAAATTCGCTGTTTTTAAGCTGTGCTTGTACTGCAAAACTAAAATCGTTATAGCTATTGCGGTACTGCACTAATTTATCTCCACGGCCAGTGCCATTAACAGCGCCATCGTCTTTGTTATAGGTGTAAACACCAGCCGCATTACCATCCCATACAAAGCTATTATTTGTGCCGTAAACTACGTCGTACCATGCACCCCATTGTTTACCAATAGTTAGTTGCCCGTACTTTTCATGCGAAAGCCCTGCGTAACCTAAACGGTTATACAAAAACTCATCCTGGATAGACTCAAAACGATTGTTATAAATAATATCGCTGCTGCCAACAGGGTTTACACCCTAAGGGATCCCCAAAAATAATTATTAAATTTCAATCACATCACTCACATCCATATTTTTCCAATCGAGTTGCACTACCACCTGTACGAAATAGGCTAGCCCTTCCAAGTAATCTCGCCGCCGCAGCTTAATGGACTGTTTTTTGAAGTATCGCAACCCAACAAATGCCCATGACACTACTCGCCTGTTTTTGCTTGAGTTAGCTTGAAAAGCCCCTGTCTTTCCTGCTTTGTCTATCACAGCACCCAGCATCATTGAGAACCAATGAGCCAATGTTGCGAGCAGTAAAAGTATGTCTAATCGATAGAGTTTGTTCGTTCTGTGCAGATCTGAGCCTAAGCCGAACCTAACACTTTTTTGGTCTCGAAACCCTGCCTCTATCTGCATTCTCATTCCATATAGCTTGAGCACCTTTTCGAGAAAGTGGTGTCTTTTTGGAAGAGAAGAAACGAGTAGCCAAGGCTCCTTATAACCGCGTTTTTTATCTCTTTTTAATAACTTATGTCCCTTGCCAACCAACACTGCATGAGTTTGATATTTTGCACTTTTGGTCAGCTCGGTCGCGCCAAGATACTGGCTCTTACGCTGATTGTTCTTGAATAGTGACTGGCATGGAATAAACTCATCGCTGTCCTGCGTTTTCAAATGTGCCGTACCACGAACCCGACTAATATAATGCAAGCCATTGTTCCGCACGGCTTTGAGCCAGGGGACTTTAAAGCCCGCATCCGTCACAATCACGGGGCGGCAATCACTCGGCAAGATCAGTTTGAGCATCTTTAAAAACCGTTTTTGCACTTTTGGGCAATGATATTGAAAGCTGAATGCACTTTCCTGATACAGGGTTAAAGAGCGACCTTCACTGACAATGCTGGCACGCAGAATACAGTATTTGGTTTGTGTATCAGCATGGCTCCAATCGACCAAAATGACGGGATGCTTTTCAGTGACCACAAAACGGCTTAAGCGAACATAAACCGATATCGATTCAAGCAAAAGCTCATTGTTACTGAGTAGTCGGTCAATACGTTTAATATCATGTTTTTCAGTTGTTTTTGAATCCAAATTGCGGCCGATAGACGTCAAGGTGCATTGCTGACAGTGCAAAAGAGATTTAACGGCAGCGACTAGAGTATTAAATCTGGCTTTATGAATAGAGTTAGGGGTGACAGCGCGGAGCATATTGTGCAAAATAGTAGACGCATTCATGGTGTTTAGTTCTGTTGTTTTTAAGCGATTCATAAGATCACAAAACACCATGAATGTTCCCTCACTACCCACATTTTTTAATACTGTTAGTTCATTGATATGTAAAGGCTAATTCTGGGGATACTTTAGGTTTACACCCCATTCTACGAGTGCGAGTGCGGTCCAGTCTTTCTTAAGCTTTCGGGTAAATCCAAAGTTAATGCGCGAAGTACCGTTAACAACTTCGGTTTCGTTTTGTGTATTAATAACACGCACATCAAGATATCCACCAACTTCAACAGTATTTTTGTCATCTTTGTATAATTCTACTGCCGAAACAGCGGGTGCGAATACAATACTTGCGCTAAAAAGCGTCGCTAATTTTTTGCTCATCTTGTGTGTTGCCCTGTGTAAATTGGTCAATTTTTTACGTAGGTAAAAATTCAGATTCGAAGACTAACAAAGCAATAAACGGCTCAAAAGTGAAAAATACTCAATAAAATTAACTGTTAAACTTAACGGATATTCACTAAAGGTTAATTTTGTTTTTCAGGTGTTGCAAAAGTTTATGTTTTTAATGGTTTGATAGGTAAATAGGATGAGGAATTAGCGATGTGTAAAAATTGTAATTTGAATTAATTTCATCTTGGTTAAAAAGTAGTAACTAGTGCAAAAGCTCTAAAAGTACTTTATTTTCATAATTATAACTTTTTATTATTATAGGGTGAACAAAAATGAGTTAAGTAAACACACAAACACGTTAAAAGTGTTTTTACTCTAATTTGTATCGTAATTTCTAATCTCTTATGCCTGTTTGTAAAACATACTTTATGGATTTTAATTAGAATAAGTTGAATAAAGATTAACGAAACCATTAAATCTAATCCGTTATTTTTACTACTAACTACATAGCCATAATAAATGGCTAAAACGCAGTATTTTGCTTTTAAACTTTCATAGAAAAACAGGCCATTTTGGTTTAAACTGCGCGCAATTTAAATACATCATTACTCCTTTGGAGGGTAGCGCTATTATTAGTACAGCTAATGTCACCATGCAATTTGGTGCTAAACCATTATTTGAAAATATCTCAGCAAAATTTGGCGATGGTAACCGTTACGGTTTAATCGGTGCAAATGGTTGTGGTAAATCAACATTTATGAAAATTTTAAGTGGTGAGCTTGAAGCGTCTTCAGGTAATGTAAGTACTGATCCTAACGAACGCGTTGCTAAACTTAATCAAGATCAGTTTGCCTACGAAGAATACTCAGTAATCGATACCGTAATTATGGGCCACAAAGAGCTGTGGGAAATCAAACAAGAACGTGACCGTATTTACTCTTTACCTGAAATGAGTGAAGAAGACGGTATGAAAGTAGCCGATCTTGAAACTGAATTTGCTGAAATGGATGGTTACTCTGCGGAATCTAAAGCAGGTGAGCTTTTATTAGGTGTAGGTATTGGCACTGACCAACACTTTGGCCCAATGTCAGAAATTGCACCGGGTTTTAAGCTGCGCGTGCTACTTGCACAGGTATTGTTTTCAGACCCAGACATTATGCTACTTGATGAGCCTACTAATAACTTGGATATTTACACCATCAAGTGGTTAGAAGACGTGTTAAATCAGCGCGACTGTACCATGATAATCATCTCGCATGACCGTCACTTTTTAAACTCTGTGTGTACACACATGGCCGACATTGACTACGGCGAGCTTCGTATTTACCCAGGTAATTATGACGAATACATGTTTGCAGCAACGCAAGCACGTGAGCAATTACTTAACGAAAATGCGAAAAAGAAAAACCAAATTGCTGAACTTCAACAGTTTGTATCTCGTTTCTCTGCTAACGCATCTAAAGCTAAGCAAGCAACATCGCGCGCTAAACGTATCGACAAAATCCAATTAGACGAAGTTAAAGCATCTTCACGCCAAACGCCGTTTATCCGTTTTGATCAAGAAAAGCAGTTATTCAGAAACGCACTTGAAATGACAAACTTAACACAAGGTTTTGACGACAATACGTTGTTTTCTGGACTTGAAGGTTTAGTAGAAGTTGGCGAACGTATTGCTATTATTGGTGAAAATGGTGTTGGTAAAACAACATTACTTAATACATTAGCAGGGCGCTTAGCCCCTAAAGCTGGTGAGTTTAAGTTCTCAGAAAACGCGAATATTGGTTACTACGCGCAAGATCACGCTGATGAGTTTGCAACCGACATGAACTTGTTTCAGTGGATGGAGCAATGGCAACAAGAAGGCGACGACGAGCAAGTGGTTCGTAGCTTCTTAGGCCGTATGTTATTCTCTCAAAACGATATTAAAAAATCAGTTAAAGTAATTTCAGGTGGTGAGCAAGGCCGCATGTTGTTTGGTAAAATTATGATGCATAAGCCAAACATATTGTTAATGGATGAGCCAACTAACCACATGGATATGGAATCAATTGAAGCGCTTAACTTAGCCCTTGAAGCTTACGAGGGCACATTGATGTTTGTTTCCCACGACCGTCAGTTTGTATCATCGGTTGCAACCCGAATTTGGGAAATTAAAGACGGTAAAGTTATCGACTTTAGAGGCAACTACGCAGAATACCTAGCGAGTAAAGAAGCTTAATTAGTTATTTACCCGTTAACTCTAAAAAGCCATGTTTAAACATGGCTTTTTTTGTTTTTGTGAGTCGCAATTAAACTTGGTTTGGGTATAATACCCGCCTAAAACCGGACATAAGTCCGCTATTTTTAAAATACATTACTGAGGAGTATTTATGACTGTTGGCATTATTATGGGTTCTAAATCAGATTGGCCAACCATGGAACATGCAGCACTTATGCTAGAGCATTTTGGCATTAAGTACGAAACCAAAGTCGTGTCTGCACACCGCACTCCTCAATTACTTGCTGATTACGCAAGTTCAGCCGCAGAACGTGGTATTAAAGTTATTATTGCTGGCGCTGGCGGCGCTGCGCATTTACCAGGTATGGCAGCTGCTTTTACGTCGCTTCCTGTACTTGGCGTACCTGTAAAATCAAAAGCATTAAATGGTGTTGATTCACTTTTATCTATTTGCCAAATGCCTAAAGGTGTTGCGGTAGGTACGCTTGCCATTGGTGAGCCGGGCGCAGCAAATGCGGGTTTATTAGCTGCACAAATTTTAGGATGTCAAAATCCAGAAATTTTTGCAAAAATTGAAGCGTTTCGTAAAGCGCAAACCGACACTATATTAGCTAATCCAAACCCTGCAGAGTAATAATGAATATTTTAATATTAGGTGCAGGGCAACTTGCACGTATGATGAGCCTTGCAGGCGCGCCGCTTAATTTAAACGTTGTTGCATACGATGTAGGCAGTAAAAAAATTGTGCACCCGCTAACTGGTGACATTTATAACACGTCGCTTGAGCAAGCAATATCAAACGCTGATGCCAT
Organism: Pseudoalteromonas sp. 5Ae-yellow; assembly: GCF_014077565.1. Taxonomy (NCBI): domain Bacteria; kingdom Pseudomonadati; phylum Pseudomonadota; class Gammaproteobacteria; order Alteromonadales; family Pseudoalteromonadaceae; genus Pseudoalteromonas; species Pseudoalteromonas sp. 5Ae-yellow. The sequence goes on along the minus strand of NZ_JACGWD010000007.1, from coordinate 77,942 downwards.
TACTGCCGAGTTTGAACACATTCCTGATGACGTACTAACACTTTGCTGTAACAGTAATAAGTTTTACCCAGGAAAAGCCGCTATTAAAACCGGTGGCGATCGCTCGCTTGAAAAGGCATTGCTTGATAAAACAAACGTAACTTGTGCGCCGTACCAATTAATTACTGAAAAAGCGCATTTAGAACTTGCCGTTAAAACTCTAGGTAAACCACTTGTAATTAAAACATGCCAAGCGGGTTACGACGGAAAAGGCCAATGGCGTTTAAAATCGGATGATCAAATAGACGAAATTTGGTCACAAATGGCTGATTTTATTGCATCAGGCACCGAGCTTGCGCCACATACGATTATTGCTGAAAAAATGATCCCGTTTGATCGTGAAGTATCTATCATTGGTGCGCGCGACAAACACGGTAATGTTGCTATATATCCGCTAACAGAAAACGAGCACACTAATGGTGTGTTAACGCTTTCTATTGCTGGTAAAAATAATCAAAGTGTTGAAGCGCAAGCAAACGATGCATTTACAAAAATAGCAAATGAGCTTAACTACGTTGGCGTGTTAGCTATTGAGTTTTTTGATGTACATGGCACGTTACTCGTTAACGAAATTGCACCGCGCGTACATAACTCAGGCCATTGGACGCAACAAGGTTGCCATTGCTCGCAGTTTGAAAACCACATGCGCGCTGTTGCAGGCTTACCGCTTGGTAATACAGAGCTTAAACACATTACCGCGATGATAAACGTATTAAGCCAACCACGTATTCCAAGTGAAGTATTAAAAACGGTTGATGTAACGAGCCATTGGTACGGTAAAACTGCAAAACCAGGTCGTAAAATGGGCCATATAAACGTATCGGCCACTAGCATGAACGATCTAGCAGATAAATTAGGTGAGCTTACTGAATATTTACCTGAGCAAGACTACCCAGGTATTTTAAAAGCGGCAGCTAACATAATTCTTCATTAAATGGCTAAACGTTTTATTAAATGCCGAGCTTGCTCGGCATTTTTTTTGTACTTAAAAAAAGCGCAAGGTTACCTAGATTGTGAAATAATGATTGCGTCTAAAATTTTACAGTGAAATTATTTAATGAAACTTAAAGCAATTTATAGCGCACTACTTGTTGCCGCTTCTTTTAGTCCTTTTTTTAGTAACAGTGCATTTGCAGCAGACTCTCTTCGTGTTGCTACTTTTAATGTAAGTATGGATGCAACTAATCACACACCTAAAGGTGAGCAAGTTAGAAGTGATGCTTTAGTTAATGCACTTAAAGCAAACCACCAGCAAATTAAGAATATAGCGGAAATTATTCAACGTGTTCGCCCTGACATTATTTTACTTAACGAATTTGATTACATCCCAAAAGAGCAGGGAATTGAATACTTTAATCAACATTATTTAAATGTAGGTCAGCAAAAACAAGCCGCTATTAATTACCCTTACTCTTACATTGCACCAGTAAATACAGGCCTAGCTACCGAGTTTGATTTAGATAACGATGGCAAAAAAAATGGCGTGATGGGCGATGCACAAGGCTTTGGCTTTTTTGAAGGGCATTATGGTATGGCTATTTTGTCAAAATACCCAATTAATTTTGATAAAGTAAGAACCCTTCAAACCTTTAAATATAAAGACATGCCAAATGCACAAATGCCTGTGATGCCTAAAACAGGTGAAAACTGGTATAACGCACAAGAATGGCAAGCACTTAGACTCAGTTCTAAATCGTTTTGGGATTTACCTATTAACGTAAATGATAAAACAATTCATGTTATTGCATCTCACCCAACACCGCCTGTATTTGACGGTGAAGAGGATAGAAACGGCAAGCGTAACCACGATGAAGTAAGGTTAATTGCCGATTACGTTTCAAATGCTAAGTATATTTACGACGATAAAGGCGAAAAGGGCGGTTTAAAAACTCACTCTCGTTTTGTTATTTTAGGCGATTTAAATGCAGCCCCTGAGGGGGACAAAGCCCGTACAAATACCACCGAGCAATTACTTAAAAACCCACTTATCAACGCAAGCTTTGTTCCAAAAAGCGAAGGTGCTAAAGAGCAGTATGATGTGCCTTATGCACAAAATTACAGTGCTAATTGGCAAGCCCGTGTTGATTACGTTTTACCGTCAAACTATGGTTTAAAAATTAAGGGTGGTGGTGTGTTTTGGCCTACTAAAGCGAGTAGTGAATATCGTTTAATTAAAAATAGAAACGCATCGAGCGATCACCGACTGGTTTGGCTTGATTTGGTAATTGAATAACGCCTATTAACAAGAGAAGCGCTAGTAAACTGAGCTTTACCCTGTTTAATGGCTATTTATCTTAAAAAATTGCAATAACTTAAGTGCTTCTGCTTAAATACGGCTTAATTATAATAACCGTATAGAAGCACTATGATTTTTAATTTTTCTTCATCTAAAACGTTAGTGGCCTTAGCTGTTGCCTCAAGTGTTATGCTTGCAGGTTGTAGCGCTACCGCTAACACCTCTTCAACACAGCAAAGTGCTTTACCAGCAAGTAAGGTTGCTGCGGTTGTGAACACGCCAGCAGATATCGGCTCACAAAAAATAACGCTAGAACAAGCAATGGCCGATCCTGATTGGATGGGCAATCAGCCAGAGAACGCTTACTGGGCTAGCGATTCGGCTACTATTATTTATGCTCAAAAAGAGCAAGGTAATACACTACGCAATTTATTTAGCCAATCTGTTACTAGCCAAACAGCAGAGCAGGTAGCTCTTAATAAACTTCATACTGTGGGTTCTAATAAAGCCGTTTATTCTAAAAATAAAACAATGGCGGCTTACACGTTTAAAGGCAATGTGTTTGTTAAAAACCTAAAAACCGGTGAACTTAAGCAAATTACAGCTACATCAGCAAACGAGTCTAAACCACAATTTTTAAATAATGGCGATTTAGTTTACCGCCAAGGCAATGTTTTTTTTAAAGTTGATTTAAAAACAGGCTTAACGAGCGAGCTTGCTAACTTAAAACTTGCTGATGAGCCAAAAGGGATTCAAGAGCCAAGCACGTATATTGCTAAAGAGCAGCATAAATTGATTAAGTTTGTGGCGCTTCAACAAAAAAATAAAAAAGACAAGCAAGCGCGCAGTGAGCAAGTTAATGAACAAAACGATTCAATTGCTAATACGGCTTACTACTTAGGTGACGGTAATAAAGTTGCAGAAGCACAGCTTTCGCCAAATGGTGATGCGCTGTTAGTTGTTGTACAAAAGCAAACAGACTGGCGTGGTGATGGCGATATTATGCCTAACTACATTACAAATGACGCCACTATAGAACCTAAAAAAGCACGCCGCCGTGTAGCCGACGCTAAAGAAGAAACCTCAAAGCTTGTCTACATCAATTTAACTAACAAAGAGCAAACATCACTTAGCTTTAATACCTTACCGGGCTTTGACGAAGATGTTTTAGCCGCAGTTAAAAAAGAAAATTATGCACGTGATGGTAAAACATATAAGTCTAAAAAGGCACCTCGTGGCATTAACCTTATTATGGACTGGGGTTTTGAGCAAAGCCCAATAGTATGGAACGATGACGGCTCGCAAGTGGCTATCATGCTCGAAGCATGGGACAACAAAGACCGCTGGCTTGCTACTGTTGATTTTGAAAACAACAAACTTGTGTCGCAACATCGCCTGCATGACGACGCATGGATTGCTTATGCGTTTAACGACTTTGGGTGGTTACATAACTCAAATACGCTTTATTACCTTTCAGAAGAGTCGGGTTACAGCCAGCTTTATAAAAAACCAATTAATGGCAAAGCAACCGCGCTAACACAAGGCCAATTTGAAGTTTCTAACTTAACGCTTACCAGTGACAACAGCGCAATTTATTATAAAGCGAATGTTGAACACCCAGGCCTGTATGAAATTTACCGTGTTAACCCACAAACAGGTAATAGCGAGCAAGTTACTGACTTAAACGGCATGACCGATTACACGTTGAGCCCAGATGAAACCAAGTTACTCCTTAAGCACTCTACAATTACGATGCCTAATGAGCTTTATGTAGCTGACGCACAAGCCAATACGAAAGCAACGCGATTAACTCATACAGTGTCGGATGAGTTTTTAGCTAAAAAGCTAACTGCACCTAAAATTGTTGCTGTGCCATCTAGCCATACCGAACAACCAATATACGCAAAAGTGTACTACCCAGCTGATTACGTAGAAGGTGAAGTAGGTAAAAATCGCAAAGCAGTTATTTTTAACCACGGCGCGGGTTACTTACAAAACTCACATATGGGATTTTCGGTTTATTTTCGTGAATTTATGTTTCATTCATTGCTCGCTGATGAAGGTTACATAGTAATGGATATGGATTACCGCGCATCTAAAGGTTACGGGCGTGATTGGCGCACCGCAATTTATCGTCAAATGGGAACGCCTGAAACACAAGATTTAGCCGATGGCGTTAAATGGATGGCGCAAAATGCCAACGTTGATACCAAAGCAGTCGGCACTTATGGTGGCTCTTACGGCGGCTTTATGACCTTTATGGCATTGTTTACCGCGCCTGAGTTGTTTCAATCGGGTGCGGCACTTAGACCTGTTACCGATTGGGCACATTACAACACGGGGTACACTGCTAATATATTAAACCATCCTGATGTTGACCCGATTGCGTATGAGCGCAGCTCGCCAATTTATTACGCTGAGGGCTTAAACAAACGTTTATTAATTAATGCCCCAATGGTTGACGATAACGTGTTTTTTCAAGACTCAGTGCGTTTAGTACAGCGCTTAATAGAGCTTGAAAAACAAAACTTTGAAACAGCTATATTCCCTGTTGAACCGCATGGCTTTGTACAGCCTTCAAGCTGGTTAGACGAATACCGCCGTATTCATAAATTATTTAAAGAAACGCTTTAAGCTTTAATTATAAAAACAAAAACGCCGCATTGGTTTAGTTAACTAATGCGGCGTTTTTATTGGGTTGAACAAAATCTAACTTTATTTTTTCTTTTTAAAGAGCTCTATTACCAGTGGTATGGCAAGCAGAGTCCCGCCAATTACACCAATTAAATGTGCATCAATAGCCACAGTGGAGTTAATAAGCTTTCCTATATCAGCATTAGGGCCGCTAAATTGCTCAAACGCTATTTTAATCCATACGCCTATAAATAATAAATAACCCGACTTAAGCCCTACGGTTATATCTTTAACTGCCCCCCAAATAATTACGCCATGCAGCAGAGCACTTAATCCGGTATAAATATGTATGCTTGGGCAAAACCAATACACGCCAAGTCCACACCACAGTGCCAGCGCACTTATATTAACGGCGTAACGAGTAGGTGATGTGTATTCGCCATGTAGTAACCATATTAGTAAAACACCACTGGCATTTAGTCCCAAATGAGCCCAATTAGCATGAACAAATTGGCTAGAAAAGATTCGCCACAGTTCGCCATCATCAATTAGGCTTCGGTTAAATTCAAGTAAACTATTTAAATCAAATGCAGCAAAAATGGTACTAAAAAGCAGCAAAATAATAGGCGGTAATATATAACGAGGTTGAATAGGTAAATTAAGCATTTTATTATATTTTTTTAGTCAAAATTTTTGCATATTGTGCCCGTTTAACTTTAAGATGCCAAATACAACTACGTAATTAAGTGTTTTTAGTATTTTTATGCATTTTAAACTTAACTCATTATTTGCCATTGGACTGTGCGCAGTATCACTGCCTTCATTTGCACAGCAAGCAACTCAAATTGAAACTCGCGAACCTGAAGCTGCTACCGGATTAATCCATAAAAAAGTAGTGCAAGGTGATAAATACATGGTAGCTGCGGCAAATCCATATGCCTCAAAAGCCGGTCAACAAATTTTAGCCCAAGGCGGCAGTGCTGTAGATGCTGCGATTGCTACTCAACTAGTGCTTACTTTAGTTGAACCGCAATCCTCAGGTATTGGCGGTGGTACATTTATGATGTATTACAACAAAGCTAACAATAAATTGACTAGTTTTGATGGCCGCGAAACTGCACCTGCAAATGCAGACGAAACGCTGTTTTTAGATAAACACGGTAAAGCCGTTAAATGGATTGAAGCTGTAGTAGGCGGACGCTCTGTTGGTGTGCCTGGTATTTTACACGCCTTTGCAAGCGCACATAAACAATACGGTACATTACCGTGGGAAGCGCTTTTTAAACCGGCTATTGAACTTGCAGAACAAGGATTTGTAGTTTCGCCGCGTTTACATGGCTTATTAGCCCGACAGTTAAACCCTGGCGTGTTGAGCATGCCAATTATTAACGAATACTTTTACCCAAATGGTAAATTAATTGAAGTGGGTAGTGTTAAAAAGAATCAACCACTTGCTGATTTGTACAAAGACATTGCAAAGCAGGGCATTGATGCATTTTACAAAGGCGAAAATGCAAAACAAATGGTTAATGCGGTACAACACTCTAAAATTGCCCCTGGTAAATTAAGCGTACAAGATTTAGCAGATTATAAAAGTAAAGAGCGCGATGCGGTATGTATTCAATACCGTGCTTATAACGTGTGTTCTATGGCACCACCAAGTAGTGGCGGCGTAGCAGTACTGCAAATGCTTGGCTTGCTTGAACATAAAGATATGAGCGCACTTAAGCCAAATGGCGAAAAGGCGATTCATTACTTTAGCCAAGCTTCGCGTATTGCATTTGCCGATCGCGATATGTACATGGGCGATCCCGATTTTACTCAAGTACCTACACAAGAGCTCTTAAACAAAGATTATATTGCCTCACGCGCTAAATTAATTACCGAAACAGACCAAAAAGCCGTAGCAGGTAATCCTGTAGGGTACTTAAGTTATGCAATGGATGATTCATACGAGTTACCTTCTACCTCACATGTATCTATAGTAGATAGTAAAGGTAATGCCGTTTCGATGACTAGTTCAATTGAAATGGCGTTTGGCTCCACGGTTATGGTTAATGGCTTTATTTTAAATAACCAACTAACTGACTTTTCGTTATCGCCACGTAAAAACGGCAAGCTTGTAGCAAACCGTGTAGAGGCTGGTAAACGCCCGCGTAGCTCTATGTCACCGGTAATGGTATTTAATAAAGATGGCAGCTTACGTTTAATTGTAGGCTCACCTGGTGGTAGCCGTATCATCGATTACGTTGCACAAGTTGTTGTGGGTGTTATTGACTGGAATTTATCAGCGCAAGACGCCATTAACTTACCGCGTACAACAAATCGTAACGATTACACCAGCCTTGAAAAAGGCACAACCATTGAAGCCATTGCGCCTGCGCTTACTAAACGCGGCCACAATGTACGTATTATTGATTTAAACTCAGGCTTACACGCAGTTGAAGTTAAAAATAATACCTTATATGGTGGCGCTGATCCGCGCCGTGAAGGTGTTGCGTTATCTGATTTAACTGATAATAGCGCCACTATCAAATTTTAAATTATGTATAATATACATGCGGGCAGTGAAGCCCGCATGTATTTTCTCTCAATGGTCTGACTAGCTTAATTGTCGTTGCAATTAAACCTCTAACACTGATAATGACAGATCATAACTTAAGACTCCGTTAAAGCCTGGAAATATGACAACTAATACTGATCCTAACTACTTATATATTCATCATTCTGGCCCTGGCCTAATTGAAACACCGCTATTAAATAAAGGCAGCGCCTTTAGTAAAAAAGAACGCGAAAATTTCAATCTTGCTGGTTTACTTCCTCCTCGCTTTGAAACAATAGAAGAGCAAGTTGAGCGTTGTTATCAGCAGTATTCTAGCTTTACCGACAACCTTAATAAGCATATTTACTTACGTGCGATTCAAGATAACAACGAAACACTTTACTACCGTTTAGTGCGTGACCACCTTGAAGAAATGATGCCAATCATTTACACACCGACAGTGGGCGATGCTTGTGAAAAATTCTCTGACATTTATCGCAGCGCACGTGGCTTATTTATTTCGTATGAAGATCGCTACCAAATTGACGACATTTTACGCAACGCTACCAAAGGTAAAGTAAAAGTTATTGTTGTAACCGATGGCGAGCGTATTTTAGGCCTTGGCGATCAGGGTATTGGTGGCATGGGTATTCCAATTGGTAAATTGTCACTTTACACAGCGTGTGGTGGTATAAGCCCAGCATACACATTGCCTGTAATGCTTGATGTGGGTACTAATAACGAAAAGCTTTTAAACGATCCTATGTACATGGGCGCACGCCATAAGCGAATTGCTCAAGACGAATATGATGAGTTTTTAGATTTATTCATTAAAGCGGTTAAACGTCGCTGGCCAAATGTATTACTTCAGTTTGAAGATTTTGCACAGCCAAATGCAATGCCATTACTTAAGCGCTACCGCAATGAAATTTGTAGCTTTAACGATGACATTCAAGGTACTGCGGCTGTAACGGTCGGTTCTTTACTTGCTGCGTGTCGTGTTAAAAATTCAACCCTAAGCCAGCAAAAAGTAGTTTTTGTGGGTGCAGGCTCTGCTGGTTGTGGTATTGCTGAGCAAATTATTAGCCAAATGGTTTTTGAAGGTATTTCAGAAGCACAAGCGCGTAGCCAAGTATTTATGGTTGACCGTTTTGGTTTGCTTAGTGAGGGTATGGAAGGCTTACGCGATTTCCAACAAGCACTTGCACAACCTACAGGCTCGTTAAGTGATTGGACGTACAGCGGCCAGTACGCATCACTTCTGGATGTTATGCACTGTGCTGAGCCTGACATTTTGATTGGTGTTTCTGGTCAACCTGGCTTATTTACAGAACAAGTAATACGCGCTATGCATGCCGGTTGTGAACAGCCAATTATTTTCCCATTAAGTAATCCATCTAAGCAAGTAGAAGCGCATCCTGCTGATGTGATTAAGTGGACTGACGGTAAAGCACTTGTTGCCACAGGTAGCCCATTTGATCCTGTTGAGTACAATGGCGAAACGTTCCCAATCCCACAATGTAACAACAGTTATATTTTCCCGGGTATTGGTTTAGGGGTTATTGCCGCTAAAGCGACACGCATTACAGATGCAATGTTAAGTGTATCTAGCGAAATGCTTGCAGAGTCGTCGCCGCGTGCAAACACAGGTAAAGGTAGTTTATTACCAGCCTTGACTGAAATTGAAACGCTAAGTAAACGTATTGCATTTGCCATCGCTAAAAAGGCAATCGAAGAGGGCGTTGCTCTTGAGATTACGGATGATGCGTTATGGGCAGCAATCGACAAAAATTACTGGTTACCAAAATACCGTAACTATAAACGTTGTAGTGTTTAATTAGGTTTATAAGTAATTAAAAATAAATAACGTTGTAGGCACAGTTACAATGCTTAACAAAAAACAGGCAATTGCCTGTTTTTTGTGCTTGTTCATATTTAATTAACCACGTACGGTGTTTACTTGCTTTTACATAATTAAAGGATCGACTTAATGAAAACACTGACTCTTGTTTTAGGTAGTGCACTGGCTTTAAACGTACTTAGCTTTGATGCACTTGCGGCAGCGACTCCCGATGCTCCTCATATTTATGTTAAGGGCGAAGCGACTCTTACTACAATGCCAGATTACGTACAGCTTAGTGTAGGTATTACCGAAGTTGATAAAGACTTAATTGCTGCTAAAAATAAAACCGACTTAACTATCGCCAAGGCAATTAAGCTCGTAAAAGAGATTGGTGTTAAAGAGGGAGATATAAACGCAGGGCAAATTTCAATAAACCGTGATAGCCAATACAACCGCACTACCGGTAATCAAGAATTTAAAGGCTTTAAGGTTTCTCGTACGTTAACAGTAAAACTCAGCGATATAAATAAATACCCTGAATTACTACAAAGCTTAGTTAACAACGGTATTAACGAAATTAATCAAACGCAATTTTTAGCAAGCAACTACAACGAGCTGCATAAAAAAGCGCAAAAGTTAGCAATTAAAGACGCACGGGATGCTGCAAAAGAGTTTAGTGAGGATTATGACGTTGATTTAAAAGGATTATACAGCGCGTCACTAAGTCCACTCAATGTGCAGTCGCAGCCTTATATGCGCGCAGAAAAAGTAATGATGGCTGATAGCGCACCAAGTAACTATGTACCTGATGCCTACCATGCTGGAGAGATTAAAGTAACAGCCTCAAGCTATGCTGTGTACTACATAGATTAAAATATAGGTTCTTCCTAGGGACGATTAACTCTATGTTGCTCGGTTTTTACTTAGCCCACTAGGTTACAAACCTCGCGCCGCGATTTAATCGCCCCTAGATTGAACAAATTTCAATCCAAATAATTCAACACGCCCTAGTGGTGCTCAAAACGTGCCACCAACTTCTCACCTTGCTCTTGGCTAATACGCGCTATTGAGTTGAGCATATTAGTCACTTCGCGTCTGTCGTATTCATTAGTTACATGTTCATTTATGTCATCAACAATCGCATTTAAATAATTAAATAAACTGTTGCGTGCATCGGTATCTTTATGGGCAACAAACAAAATATTTTTAAATGCCTCAAGCACGTTTGTCATTACGTATGCATCGCCTTTGGCGTAATTACGCAGCGGTGTAAAGTTGTCGTGTAATAACTCATCAAAGCTTGTTTCATGAAGGTACAACAATGGGGCATTATCACTGTGCTTAAACGAGTAGTTAATATCGTTAATTGAAAGTCGTTGAATAAGTAAAATACTCAGCATATCAATTGATTTAACCGCAGTACCTGGATCGTTTATGCCCGGGCTCATTGCCTTAACTGCAATTTCTGATATTTGCGTTAACCCATAACGGTAATGATCGCTAATGTACTCTTCTATATAAAAAATAAAGCAGTCGAGAATTTTATTTATCAGCTCTTCATCGTTTGATATGTCTTTATTACACTTTAAAAAAGGATAGCCTTTAACTGTAAAATAGCCTTGGTTAACAGAAATATACACCTTTATATCTTGCTCTGCCAAAATGGCACAGAGCTTATCGGTTTGCACGCCTTTGTAATAGCCCTCTGTTTTACTGCTAACCGAATGCCATTTGCTAAAGTCTGGAAAGTCTTCAAGTGGGTTCTCTTGTTGTCTTTGTATTATTGTTTTAATTTCGTTTTTAGTTTGGCTAAACAAGCCATTTAATACGTTATCAACCTGAATAGCACGAGAGATTGAATGTATAAAAAATACAAATAAACCTAATGAAATCAATCCAAAAACAAGTGCGAATAACACACCAATTGAAGGAATAGCCGTACTGCCACCTTCAAGTTTATTAATATTTATAAGCATAATAATTGAGTAAATTATGCTGCCTAAATAAAAGCCCAAAACCATTTGATGTGATTTACGCGTAATAAGCCCAGGTACTACGCGGGGCGATAAACTCGCACTGGCCGAATTTAAAACGACCATTACCATTGAAAAACTAAACACGGTAAGCGAAATAATACTCCCCGCTAAGGTGCTTAAAATAGTACGTGCGTTTTCAGCGCTATCAACAAGTACAACCGATATAAACGATTTTAGCTGCTCAATAGGCGCTAAATATTCAACCGACATTGTAATAATGGCAAATACCAAAAAGCCCACTGAAAGCATCGAAGGGTAAAAGCCAATACTGTTAATCATTTCACGGTAACTGTCGGCTACTTTACGAGGTACAAACATAAAATCCTTATGTATTTTCTACTAACTTAATACCTCTAGCTTAGCATAGGCAATTATTAAACTTCTGATAATGCTGCTCAAATTTATGTGTTATTATCACGCCCACAATAATAGAGCGCATATTTATGCGATAAAAATAACAGGAAAACGCCGTGATCATTTCAACTTATACTGCATTACTCGCATTCTTTTACATTTATTTAAGCTTTAACGTAATAAAAGTGCGCCGTGCGGAGCAAATATCGCTTGGTGATAACGGTAATGCAACGCTACAACGTGCTGTGCGTGCCCACGCAAATTTTATGGAATACGTGCCATTTGCTTTAATTTTGCTTTTTTTAGCAGAGTACCAAGGGCTTGCTAGCCATTACTGCCATATATTAGGTGGTGCGTTATTAGTAGGGCGTGTGTTTCAAAATTTAGGCATAGTAGAAAAAAGCCTTAAATATCGCCAAATTGGTACTATTACTACATTTTTAGTCATGATTATCAGCGCCTTTGTATTACTAGTAACACGCGGCTAATTAAAGAAAAGTTAATGAGCAAAATATTTATAATAGGTTTACCACGTACCGGCACAACTAGTGTGTGCCATGCATTTTTAGAACTTGGCATTACAACAGCGCATACCGCGTATACTAATGCCTGTTTTCAAAATGCCAGCGCAATTGCCGACACTCCCATATTTAATGACTTTAAAGCGCTTGATATTCATTACCCAGACTCTAAGTTTATTTATTTAGAGCGCGAACTTGGTGCATGGCTTGTATCAATAAAACAGCTTTTAACGCGTATGCACACTAATTTAACGCGCGGCGACGGGGGCTTTAATATTCATATAAAGCGCTGTTATTTAAATACGTTTAGTGAGCTTTCGCTTAATAATATTAGCGACGATAGTTACTTAGCTCACTGCTACGAAACACATTTGAACGATGCTCACACGTACTTTAAGAATCGTGACAACGATTTTTTATCCATTGATATAGCAAAGCCTGATAGCTACAAAAAACTATGCGATTTTTTAGCATTAAAAAGTGACAAAGCTGATTTTGAAAAAATGAATATGGGCGGCAAAGTCACCGCATGGAACGATATTAAACACCCGCTAAAAGTCGAATCCACCGCTAAAGGGCGCATAGATAAATTGCTGCCTTACAAGATTTTTTAAAACAAATACGTTAAAATCCCCGCATTATTATTTAAGTTGTACAGAACATGTTTGAATTAAAATACCACACCCCATTTGAATGGACCGAAGTTGTCCTTGCTGACTTTAATACTTTTTTACAAGATCATGCCGCTGCAGAAAAAAAAGCATCGGGTATGGCTATGTCTATGCTTTCGCATTACCCAGACAAACGTAAATTAGTAAAAGCCATGACCGACTTAGCATTAGAAGAATTAATACACTTTAAACAAGTGCTTAAGTTACTTTTAGAGCGCGATGTAAACTTAGGTGACGACAAAAAAGACCCGTACATAAAACAAATACGTGCACTGTTTAGACATGGTCGTGATGGTTTTTTAATGGACCGATTACTGGTTGGCGGTGTAATTGAAGCACGTGGTCACGAGCGTTTTTCTTTAGTTGCACAAGCACTTCCTGAGGGTAAAGAAAAAGACTTTTATGTTGCGATTGCCAAGTCAGAAGAAAAACATAAAAACCTTTTTGTAGAGCTTGCTTACGAATACTTTGATAAAGAAGAAGTTGATGTTCGCCTGGAAGAGTTACTTATAGCCGAAGCTAAAATCTGTGAAAGCATCCCATTTACGGCGGCTTTGCATTAACTAAAACTAGCGCAGAGCCTATTTTATTCGCTTTGCGCCACCTGCCTCTACTCTCATTTCTTGGTTAAACCCTTCATGAATTATTGATTTGCAATTTGCGAATCAAAATAATAAAAACCACATTTATAAACTTCAATCTACTGATAATAAAAATAAAAACCCTTGGTCTCATACTTGCTACCTATATATTAAGCAAATTGAGGGAAAGGCTTATGTTAAAATTTACTTTTATACTATTACTAATATCTTTTAGCGCCATAGGCAGTGAAAGTCATTTAGATTATATAGAAAATGCAAATGGTGAGCGGGTACAAAAAGTATCACACTTAGTTAAATGGACACATACTCGCTTTGTTTTTACCCGTGATATTTCGCGTATAGCACTTGGCCACGAAACAACGCTTGATGTGAACGTGGTTAATGGTCGCGAGCTACTAATTTTAGCTAAAAAGTTGGGCCGTACATCTATGATGGTGTGGTACGACGATAAAAGCTCGGAAACATTTCACTATTTTGCAAACCACATTTGAGCTGGTCGGTATCGATTTAGTAAATAACCTTATCATTAGTGAAACACTGAGCTTAATAGGGATTGAGCCAGGTATTACATATTGCAAAACATCACTTAATTTAGTTAATGCAGAACAAGTAATTAATATCACCACAGGCGAACCTGCTCTTAGTAGTTTAACGCCACCATTTAAAGTTTTACTGCCAGTACATAGCGGCCAAAACAGTACAACGTGGATACATACTCCCCCAAAAGGGGAAGGAGAACGTCAATGAACGCCTCAAATATATTTACCTCACATGCTAATTTAGCAGATACACCAACTGATGAAATATCAACAGAAATTAAAGAAACGCTAACGCTACTAAAACAGTTTTATGATGTTCCAATTGTTAAATTTATCGATTTTAGAGAGGTTTATTCAGAGCAGTTAATAACCTGCAACGATAAAGAAAGTGTCGAAAATGAGTTATTAAGCTATCAACAACGCTGCACACAAGAAAAACTATATTTATTTGAAGATACCTTTTTTGATGATGTATCAAACAACACGCACAAATTAATTCGTTTTTATGCACAATATCCAATTTATAGTGTCACTAATAAATTCATTGGCGTAGTGCTGATGGCTGATTTAGCACCTAAAACATTAATAGGTTCACAAAAAAATCAGTTTATTTCATTTGCTCAATTATTGCAGACACAGTTAAATAAAAATTCAGATTCAGTAAGTAATCAAAGTACTAATCCTGTGAAAAAAATTATGGGGAAAAGTATATTCATGTATTTAGTTTAGCGCCCGTGGCATTCTTAATTGCATTAGTATTATGCTCATTCACTGCATTACTGCTTTATACTATAGAAAAAAAGGAGCTGCAAAGTAATTACAATGAACAAACTCAGCAATTACGTAAAACGTTATTTAATGCTCTAGAGCGATTTGATAATCAAGGATTATATATATCGCAAAAAGATTTAGTTATCGCAGGCTTTTTACAAAGCCAAAATAGCTATACAAAAGAGCAGCTTAATGATTTAGTACAGAGTCAGGTTTCACAAAGCTTAACTTATAAAGGGTATGTTGTGTTTGATTCTGAGTATAACCAACTTGCACTTTGGTCAAAAAATAATTTTGATTTAGCCGCGTATGGATTTAAAAACTGGTTAGAAAAATTCAATAATAGAGCGAATAAACAAGCAGTAGAAGTATTTACTGTTGCAGATACGGCCTTCTTAATTTCTGAAATAAATATTAAACAAGG
Source organism: Pseudoalteromonas sp. 5Ae-yellow (assembly GCF_014077565.1). Classification (NCBI taxonomy): domain Bacteria; kingdom Pseudomonadati; phylum Pseudomonadota; class Gammaproteobacteria; order Alteromonadales; family Pseudoalteromonadaceae; genus Pseudoalteromonas; species Pseudoalteromonas sp. 5Ae-yellow. Next base: position 62,730 of record NZ_JACGWD010000007.1, on the reverse strand, counting down.
CTCTATTTATACACTTACAGCATTTGATTTAAGTAAGTTTTTAAAAGCCGTTATTGGCAAATTAAACACTGAAAATTATAACGTTTTTATAGCAACACCACAGTTTACTTTAGGAAAACAAGGAGAAGTAAAACCCAGTATAATTAAAAATAGTATTAGCGCTTTGAGCAGTCGTTTTCCTCCTACTTGGCGTTTACATGTGCAACCAATGAATAAAATAGTACGTCCACAAATAACTAAATATATCCTAATTAGATTAGGACTGATCGCCTTTTGTGTATTCGCATTCGTGTACTATTTTTTACGTTTGCCTAGGCGTTTACACAATGAAATAAAACAAAAAAATCAGTTAATACTTAATAGGGAAGAGCTATTTTCAAGTTCTCTTGATGCATTGCCACATGGGTTTGCTATTTTTAATAGCCACGAATTTCCTGTGATTACTAACAATGCATTTAATCTTTTATTTCCACAGGTGAATAAACAAAACAGTCAGCTATCGTATAGCCAGCTGATAAGTATTGCGCAACAGCATAATATTATAAATCATTACCATGAGCATCATAAGCTTGATGATGATCGTAACCAATTAATAGATATAGGTTTTACAGACGGGAAGTGGATAACTGTATTACAAAGACATACAGATTTTAATGGTTTTGTTTGCTACTTTAGAGATGATACAGAGGCACATCAAAAAGAATGTTTACTCGCTGATGTTCTCGAAAAATCTAAACAGACAAATCAATTAAAAGAAAAATTTGTTTCAAGGCTTAGTCGTCAATTAAAAACGCCTTTATCATCTTTAAAGTCATTAATTGAAATATCAAAAGATCCTATAAGCTTTAACGAATTTAAAAACAATGTAGGGAATATTTCTGATGTGTGCGACCAGCTTGAAAGTGTGATTCAACAGCTCGTAAATATAAATAAATCAGAGATAGGTAAGTTAAAGCTTCAAGCCAAAAACGTAAATCTAAAGAAACTGATCAATAATAACATGTCAATTTTAACGAAAGAGGCTGAAAATAATAAAATAGTTTTGAAAAATAATATTACATCAGAGTTAACGGTAGCAAGCGATGAAAAGTTAATTTCTCAACTGGTTATTCAGTTAGTTACTGAGGTTTTGGATTCATCAAATAATACAACGCTTTCAATTGACGCTCAGATTAAAAAAGAAAGTACTCGTAATTACTTAAACCTCGACTTTTCATTAAGTAATTTAATCAACACTAACCATTTTATAACTGAACTTAAAAGCATTTCGGGTGATAATATAACACGCTTTATAGATGATAAAGACTTATCATTAGAGTTAAAGTTTTTTATCTCGATATTTAAAATGCTTGGTGGGAAAGCGATAATTATTAGCAGTAATGCAAATAAAACGACGATATCACTTTCTATGTTGGTAAACCTAGCGAGTAAACAAAACAAAGATGATGAACAAGAAGTATTAAACAGTCCATTAATAACTACCGATTTAGTAAATATTAATCCATTAACTAATGAAGAACAAAACACGCTATTACTGGTTGATGACGATCCACTGGTTGAAATTGTTATTAGGGCAATGCTAAAAAATGAGAGCATTAAAATAGATTACGCGCGCAGTGCTATAGAAGCAATGTTAATGGTATCTCAAAACAGTTACGACATTATTTTAATGGACATAGTAATGCCAGAATTATCAGGAACTGATGCTATGTTAAAAATTAAAAAACACAGTGATAATTCTAAAACTAAAATAATTGCACATACATCGACACCCGATCCAGAATCTAAATATGTAAACCAGGGCTTTGATGACATGCTATTAAAACCTGTAAAACAAGGCATATTAATAAACCAAATAGCACGTATTTTAAAAAGATAGGCCGCTATACCAACCGCCTTAATGTAGATTTTATGTAACGATAAAATATTAATGCCGGTTGGTGTTACATATAGCGTAATATATTCGAGGTAAAAAATGAAAAAAACGATTGAAGATACGATGGAAGTTATCGGATTTAATACAGTAAAACCTATAAATAAAACTACACGACTGCTTTTAGTCGATGATGATTTACTAATAGAAATTGTAATAAGAAAAATGCTTAAAGAAGAAAACATATTAATAGATTTTGCATCCAGTGCAATAGAGGCGCTATTAATGGTTTCTCAAAATATTTACGATATTATTTTAATGGACATAGTCATGCCACAGTTTACGGGCACCGACGCAATGCTAAAAATAAGAAAGCACGCTGATGCATCAGCAACGAAAATTATTGCGCATACATTTAGTGAAAACGAAAATAGTAATAATAAATATATAAAGCTTGGGTTTAATGGTTTGTTATTAAAGCCAGTTAAGCAAGGTGTATTAATTGAAAATATTAGATCTTTCTTAAAGTGATTAATAGCAATAGTAGGGCGGTTGCATATTTAAGAGCAAACGCTTCACACTTCATAAAGTGGTTTAACAATCACAATTATCAAACTCTATAATAATAAAAAACAAATAAACTTACTTAGCCTAGAGCCCAAGTATTACAAGGGTTTGGGTTTGGGTTTGACTTTAAATTATTATAATTTTTGAATAACTAAAAAATACTCATCTTGGGATGGAATTTGCTTTATAAGGTTATATTCCAATTTTATAGTTCACGAAATATTATAATATTTAAAGTTAACGAGGCACAAGCATGAGCAAAACACAGTACGTTACAGTAGAAGGTCATCAAATTGCTTATCAAGAAATGGGACAAGGTACACCTTTATTATTGATACACGGTATTCCGACTAATAAATTTTTATGGCGAAATGTGATGCCAAACTTGCATCAAAATATCGGGTAATAGCACCAGATATGCCAAGTAACACTGATGTATCTATAAATGCGCAATGTAGAATAATGTGTAAGTTTATAGAAGAGCTCGGTATTTCTAAAGTTAATATTGCTGCACATGATATTGGTGGTGGTGTTGCTCAATTAATGGCTGTAAATCATCCGGATAAAGTAAACGGGTTGGTTTTACTTGATAGTGTATGTTTTGATTCTTGGCCAATACCAGAATTTGAACCTTTACTAGAACCAGGCGTAGAAGAAAAAACATCTGTAGATGAATTTGTTGATACATTAAGAGATTTCATGCCCAAAGGTGTTTACGACTCGAACGTAATGACTGAAGAGTTGATGAAAATATACTTAACACCATGGAGTAATGAAAAAGGAAAAGCCGCTTTATTTAGTAACATGCGCAGGCTCAATAAAGAATATACCGAAGCTATTACAGGCGATCTTAAAAGCTTACCTCATGAAACACTCATAATATGGGGTAAAGAAGACAAATTTCAAAAGCCAAAGTATGCACCAATGTTAGAAGAAGCAATTCCAAATTCGTCATTGGTTTGAATAGATAAAGCCGCACATTGGGTTATTGATGAACATCCAGATAAAGTGTCTGAGCTTATTAGTGATTTTATGAATGATAAATTATTCTAGTGAATTACTAGGATAATTTAAAATCTATTTATTTCAATATGTTAAGTTTTATTGCATAAAGTAGCGAATAGGCAATCAGTGTAATACCGCTTGATTATATTAATAACCAAGCGGTATTTTTATATGTTTAAGTAACAAATAGCGAAAAGAGGCAAAACATTAATTTTTAAAATAAGTAGGTTTAAGTAGGTTAATGCTTATTAAATAGTCAAAATATCGCGTTTATACGTTAATTCATGAAGGTGAGTAACTTAGTTATGTATTTATTCACCCTATTTAACATAATATAAATTATAGGTGGTTAATGTATATATAGAAAGAGCGCTTAAATGCGCCCTTACTATGTCCAATACTAGAGGGAGTATATAGCTGTAATGTGTATTTAACTTTTTAACCATTTTAACTAGCTGATTTTTAGTGATTTAATCAAACTAAGAAATAAACACACTATGTATATGAAAGCCCACTAAGTCCAGTACTAGACGGTATCGGACTTAGTGGGTGTATAAAAGAATGTTGACGATTATGTGAATTGGGAAATGTAAAAAGCTTTATAAGATTTAAGATCTCAGGCACCATATTGTCATTACAGTTTACTGCTCACTATCCGAGGTTGAATAACGAAACTTAACCCAAGCAAGCTGTTTTTTATATTCGTTCTTCATCATATCTATCACGAAATGAGCTAAGCGATTCATCACCATATGCAATGTAACGATTAAGTAAAGACTCTAAGGGAGCATTTGGGTTATGAAAAACTGAGGATACACCATTAATAACAATATCTTCGGGCAATTCGCGCTCACGCAACAAAATGACTGATCCTGCAATCATTTTATGGTAAAATAACATGTCACCTATTTCGATGGGATTGAACTCGCAGTTTTCTGTAAGGTTGTAAATTGACATATCAGCAATAAGATAAAACAGAGAAATTGAAGTTTTTAAATATTCATGAAAAGTCCAACCCTTCGGTAATAAGAAAATATCAACAACTGATCTATTAAATAATAGCTGTTGATAGTTTCGTTTAGAGTTATACAAGAATCCATTTACTTTCTCACTATCTAAATAAAATGTAGCTATGGGAAAGGCAAATTGATCACTTTTATTTACTACCCCTTTATGACGATATTCTTGAGCCCCTGCCCTAGCACATCATCTATTGAATTGTGCACACTGGCGAGTAAGTTGTCTTCTTTTCTTTAGCTAAAGCCGCGACAACTGCATCGAGGCATAGTGCGGCAGCTTGTTAAGTTACTTTTTACCTGTTGGAAGCGCTATTGGTACAGAAAAACTCAGCCTGCTAGCAGTGTTATCTGAACTTATATCTGATTTATCTTTACCGAACTTGATTCCTGCAACATTAACTCCAATTCCTTCTTTCCCATCTTTTTTGGTTGTAGTAGATACCGAGACATCAAAACTTATCATATGAACAGGTCTTAAAAAATTTGGATCTGGATTGTCTGTCGGAGAAGTCATATAACCTAATAAATTGTCCTTAGCATTTTTTCTACTGAAACTCGTTTAGGATTAACAATTGTACCTATTACTTCTAAGTCATCATTACACTCGACAATTGCTTCTGGAATATCCTTTATAGCTTCTTTAATGAAGTCTTTGAGTTCCATACGATACCTTTAAGTAATTCAATAATTTAATAATGCGCTCACCGCTCATTTTCATGAATATATGCGCAAAGAGCAGTTTAACCAATCTATTAACGACGATGTTTAGCCAGTCTCAATGACCGGTTATCGCTCTTAGACGAACTTCGTAAAAGTGCCATGAGCGGACTGTCAGTAAGTCTCAAGTCGATATTGCTCCCCAGTCTTTGAGCATACTCCTATACACTAATGATCAACGGTCTGTTATTACTTTTGGAAAGTTCATAAGTATTAATAGCAAATATTCACCTTTTTATTAAATCTCACCATGACATTTAGAAAAAGATCTTCCACTACCGCAATAGCAATCATCAAAAGGTTCTTTTAATCCATGTTTTTTAAAAAGCTCTAATTGGCGTAATTCAATATGTTTCTTTTGTTTTTTTCAATAAACGATGCAATTTTTTCGTCTAGATATACTTCAGGACTCCAGTTATCTAGAAGCTTAGGAATAAAAAAGGAATCAATAGCAGAAGCTGTTATACCCAATGGAGCGTTAAATAAGCCAATAATTGTAGGGTATAAAAACCTTACAGCACTTGCTTTTATAGATTTAGTCTTCTTTTTCAATACAGCGGAAACCAACTTTTCTTTATCAAAGTCATTTGATTTTAACCACTTTCTGAAGATACTCGCTTGGCCTGAATCTCTGATCTTTATCACATCATCAACGCTTAAAATATTTCTTTTAAACAAATAAAAAAGATCTGGAATCCCTTTTTTTTGTAATAAATATTCAAACCCCTCAGTTTTTGTTACTGAGTTTGAATTTAAAATAATTTTTTGTCTCAGATAAGATTCTGAAATAGAATCTTGTATTATTGATTCAGCATTGCACTTACTTTGTAAAACAAAACCTTGAGCTACCTCACAAACCCTAAGTTTAATTGATTTTTCAACTAAGTTAGGAGTATTGTCTACAACCCCCAGAGCAGTTCGCAATTCCTTAGAATTGAAATCTCTTGTAATTTCACTAATTATTTTTTCTTCATCAGAATATTCCGCATCTTGATCTATCAGAATCTTTTTTGAGTCAACTAATTGCCTTAGCTTTGACTGTTCTTTACTGCTTTGGCATTTTATATTGGTATATCCATCAAAAATATCTCTAATTGGCTTTAACTTCCCTAATACACTTAACTTTAAACCACCATCTTTCTCTAAAAATGCAAAGTCACGCAGATCATATAAGACTGTTAAAGCGTCTTCTTTCATCAAAGTCATAATATTTCGAGAGCCTAACAGCTCAATACACCTAACAAAATCATCGTACCTCAAAATCACCTTATCATGCATTAGCAAACCAAGAAATAATTGCTTAAGAGAGTTATCAAGGGCAGCATCATATTCCATTTTACTAAATGCGAACCCTGAAAATCCTTTGGGTATCTCTTCGAAACTTTGTTTATCGTTACTGTATATTGAAAAACTACCTAAAGCTTTCGGAAATGAATTAATTAATACATTTGACAAATTTATCCCTCTTCATAACTGACATCTAAATGTTTGCTCACTATAAAAAATATATATGAGAATACTATCTATACAAAATTACCTTCAGAATCGTAATAGAAACACCACTGCATATTGATTGCTTAGTTAAGGTGCGATCAACGTAATACAAAAATCCCTTGAAGCCAAACGGGTCAAATCTTGACTTCAGACATTTAAATTTTAACTATGCGGTTATCGCTCACAGCCGAACTTCGCAAAAGTGCCATAAGTGGACAGTGCTAACGCCCGGCTAACCGCGCAAATGTTTGATGCCGGCTTTTATGCGTTTCTTTGCATAAAAGGTTACAGCGAATATTTGTCCGTTTGAGCCGCTGGTTATGCTTCATTGATTTTGCTAAGCCCCGTAACTTTTGTGACCACACCTTTTGCAACTTTTTTCGGCCCTTCCATGCTGAAAAATTTAGTCCCCACTGAAATTCGAACAGAATGAAACTCCATCATTTCCTTGGCCACGATATGCATTCTAGCTTTCAGTTTACCGGTTAACGGAACACCGGTATCAATAGAATCACCGTTTTCGTCAATGAACTCTGGCCAAATCATAAACATTCGGCCTTCGGGGTTATTCTCTGCATAAGTTAAATCCCATCTTATACCATTTTTTGGTGGAGTTTTTCGTCCACCTTCTTGTTCGGTAAAAATGGTAATTTCCGCTTCAAAAGCGTCAGGATGATCGTAAAGTTTATTCATAATTTTTGTGCATAACGCTTGGCGTAAGCGGACCCAAAAAGCAGAGTGACGAAGGAGCGACGCTTTTTGGGGGCCGCGTTTACGCCATTGTTAGATGCTTTTTGCCAACAGGCCAATAGAGCTTAAGAAACCATCTCCAAAGCCAACCCTTGATATTTCAATTCGTTCATTTAGTCCTGTATCGCTTGTGAAGTTTATATCTTCGTATAAGGCTATTGGTAATTCACGATTATCTTTGAAACGTTTATCGGGGCCGCCACGCTTATTGACATACTTCCAGGTTCTATCAACCACCTTTGCATCTCTTGGGACGCTTCCATCTTCGATGAACCTTGTACTTTCGACTGACACTCTAAGATTCGTATAGCTCACCGCACCAACACCATTTGGTTCAAATATTAGAACCTTATCAGGAAAAAAATATAGGGTTTGCTTTCCAACTGGAATGGATGGAACCGAAACATTGGTTTTCACATACGGTGGATTTCCTATGCCCAGCGATATTGATGTTCTTTTGATAACACTCGTAGCGCCAGCATTACGTTTTCTGTCTTTGACTGCACCCTCTGCCTCAACATGCCATTTGCTTGATGATGCTGAAAGCTGGCCGAACGAATCATGTAGTTTCTGGTAAAGAGCTTCAATTTCAGGTTCAAGCTCGAAAAATAAAACCGTTGTTTTTCTTAAGCTATCTTTGACGGATGCAAAAATAGTGAGGGCAACAGTAGCTACTGCTATAACAACTGCAAGAGTTGGTGTATCGGAACTCTTAAAGGCGACGAACGTTAAAATTGCACCAATCACGGCTATAAACGGCCATATTCTGACCTTTTTTCTTTTTTCATTCATTTCCGTGACAAGGTCAGCCGATGATGAATCAACCATTTGCGTGATATGAGCGCTTTCTATTTCTTTTAATGGCTCATGATCAATTTCGGTGTGATTTTGTTGTAATTCAGGGCTATGTGATGGCTGACTTCTTTCGCTGGAACAGGAGGGTAGTGTTTTTCTGTAATACAAACCGCCTCTTCCCATGTGTACGTAGTTGCCTCGCGGCCCCGTTCCAAAACGAAGCCCTTTGACACCTGCTGATACACCTACACCGGATTTGGACAAATTGAACCTGAAAGGTCCAACGCTAATAGCTTTTCGAATGTAAAAGCCCATCTATGGAACTCCATTTTTTTGCATCTAACGCCTTGCTAAGAGGCAAAAAATAGTTGGTTAAAATAAGCGACGCAGGAGCAAAAACCAACTGTTTTTTGTCCTTTTAAGCAACTTGTGTACGCCCGACATGGGCATTGACTTATGAGGTGAAAGTCCTCTGTAGGAAGATCACCGTTTAAATAACACACTGTTATTAAACGATAACTACTAGCGAATGGCAAGGGCTAAATCGCGAGAGATAGTCTAGAGGAAGCCGCTAGCAAATCTGTGAGCTGATGAACAAAAACATCATATGAGGCGTAGGCTGGAGACGAGCTAGCACAAGATAGCGAAGTCATGTGATCTAACGGCCACCGTAAATGATGCAGTTGTGCAGAGAAAGTCGATGCACCTTATTCGGGGAGATCTGATAAACACGCATCCGCGCTAACGCTTGGAGATTACCAGTTAGGGACTGGTTGTTCAACCCTTGGCGCTTTGGTTGCTGCGACCTACAGCGAGCGAAATAGCAGTAAACAAGCGTTAGTTTCGACGCGCTTTATCGAGTAATCGCTAGAGTGATTTATCAGAAGTCAGCAGACGGCATAGTAGCCAAACGCCCATCGTAATGGAGGGGACACGGTGAAGGCCTGAACATCTTAACCAGAGGAGATACTACAAATGAACTTGAATTCACATAGATCACTGTGTTGTGATAGTGATGAACAGCGTTCGACTGTGAATAATACCTCGAATGAATACAACCAAACAGATCGTGACCTGATGGCAAGGGTACTGAGCAACCACAATATTGGTGCAGCATGGCAACATGTTAAGCGCAATAAAGGGGCTGCGGGTATTGATAATATGAGTATTGAGGAATTTAATCACTTCGCTAAGTTACATTGGCTGGGTATTAAACAACAATTACTTAGCGGCACTTATCAACCCTTGCCAGTCAAACGCGTGATGATACCCAAACCCGATGGCGGTGAGCGAATGCTTGGGATCCCTTCTGTTATCGACAGAGTGATCCAACAAGCTATTGCTCAAGTGATTAGCCCTTACTTTGAGCCTCTATTTTCACCACATAGTTATGGTTATCGCCCTCATAAAAGAGCCAGCCAAGCAGTAAATCATGTTCAATCTTGTGTTAAACAAGGTTATAAAACAGCAGTTGATATTGACTTGTCTAAGTTCTTTGATGAAGTAAACCATGACATGCTGATGAATCGTGTTGGTCGTAAAGTCAAAGACAAAGCACTCATGCGCCTACTTGGTAAATACCTCCGAGCGGGGATCGCAGAGCGCGAAACGGGTCTGTGGTTTGAGTCAACCAAAGGAGTCCCTCAAGGTGGGCCATTATCCCCTTTACTTTCCAATATTTTACTCGATGAATTAGATAAGAAGCTAACCTACAAACACCTTAAGTTTGCACGTTACGCTGATGACATAATCATTTTAGTAAAAACGAAAAGCGAAGGACTCATAATCCAACGGGAAATTACTGCGTTTATCACTCAGCGATTAAAACTCAAAGTGAATGAATCGAAAAGTCGAGTCGGTCCCGTATCAGGCTCGAAATTTCTCGGGTTTACCTTCCGTTACGCTCAAGTGCAGATCCACGAACAGGCGCTAAAGAAATTTAAAGCAAATGTAAGAGAACTCACTAACCGCAACTGGGGGATCTCAATGACCCTACAAATTCATAAACTCACGCAGTATTTACGCGGCTGGGGACACTACTACCTAATAGCCAACGCTTATCAACTAACAGTGGATTTAGATCATTGGATCCGTCGTAGGATAAGAATGTGCTACTGGCGGCAATGGCGTAAACCTCGCACCAAAGTACGCAGTTTAATAAAATTGGGTGTTAGCGAGCGACTCGCCATAGCCTGTGGTATCACCAGTAAAGGCCCTTGTAGAAGCTCAAAAACAAAAGGAATTAACATTGCGCTAGGTAATGACTATTTAGCATCACAAGGTTTAGTGTCATTGAAAGATATTTGGATCAATATTCATTACGGGAGATGAACCGCCCATTGCGGACCCGCATGATGGGTGGTGTGGGGGCTGGAGGTTAGAGACCTCCGGCTACCCGATTATATGCCGTATTATGCTAAGATATCAACCTTCCCATTTAACTGTTTACCGTCAAGATCTTTAAATTTATTTAAAACACCTGATAAAAAGTCAGTATTCTCACCAATGCTTTTTTTAAAATCTATGGATTTTTCAACTTGCCCAATTAAGTCTACTTTGATTTTACCTATTTTTTCGGGATCATTATTATATTGTTCAAGTACATTTAATGGTATAAATGGCACTACATCAAGTAAAGCACTTTCCCCTGATTTAATTAATGTATTAATTTCATCAATTGATATATTTCTCATATCAATCTTTGTAGGTTGTGAATTATTTTGGTTTATGTTTTTTTCTACAGCAATAGATTCAGTCGGCATTTTATTGCCGCTAGCTGCTGTCGTAATGGAATAGTTTTGCCCTACATTTAAAATATTCATATTAATTCCTCATGTATTAATAGATATTTGATATTAATGCAAAAGGTGCACCATGTTAGATATTATACTAATGACTATTTTAGGCATATAACAGCTTATTGAACACCATTGTGGTGGTTTATAACACACCAAAACGGCGTATATTACATACCATGATAATTTCACCAATAATTACGTTTGTAAACAAGTAATTAAAACAGCTAGAAATTAAGCATGTTATTTTGCCCCAAAACGGCGTTTAATAATGTTATTGGACAAAATTAGATTTCTACTGAAAACACAGGAATAAATTTAACTTTTTCAGTGTCTGCTTCTCTTGAGATATTTCAAAGTTACGAAGTAAGCGGCTATTTTCTATGTTAGGAGTTTTTATATATGCACCAGCCCCAATAAACGAAAGCAACCAAAGGTCTTTTAATGCTTGAGGTATATTAAATGTAAATAAAAACTCAAAAATGCTAAACAGTTGTTGTGAGGCATTTCGATAATACTCAATTAAATCTGAAAAAATAGAAACAAATCCAACATCAAACACGTGTTGAAATAAGCTAATTAGACTTAGAGAAGCAAATACAATAGATAAAATGCGTAATACTTTGCTCAATTTAATTTACTCCGACTTTCCATAACAGCATAAACGCCCGCTTAAGCAGACAAAAATTGTAGGTTATAATGTGGAACAAGGCGAAATCTAACCAGCTGTTTTTGTTGTATTTAAAGCACTTTTTAGCTCTCAGATACAAAGTTCATTGTTTGCCGATGCATAAGGCAAAATCCATTTCTTTCTTTCGTAATACGCTTTGTATCAGAATCAACAAAAACCTGAGTCACACCATCTAGTTTGAACATATCAGGGTCTATTGGTTTCTTAGCATAAGGATTATGAAAAACGTATAAACCATCTCTAACATTCTCTTTATTTTGGTTTGTCATTGAATGCCTCTGAATAGGTTTATTATCAACCTCAGACCACCATACCGAGGACACTGCGCGTTGAATTTCGCAATTACCTGACATAGCTTCAATTTTACCCCATGTGGCAGTTGTACTTAAAATAATTGCACTAATTTCAGAGTAATCATCACTTTCGAATAAGCCAAGTGGGATCTCAGTACCATTATCTTTTTCGACCCAACCGAGCCTCACATCAGGAGGACCATTTGGGAATAAATGAGGCGCATCGTTATATGCATCTTCGTCTACGTAAAAATCATATAATAAAGCCATAATTGGCACTTCACATTGAAGGTTAAAATGAGGCTGTTCAAATGGAGCTACAGCCAAAACAAATGGATTGGGACGTACATGTTCTAGCTTAGAATATGAACTTTTATACTTTATGTACTTCTTATTTATCGAATTTGACAGGCGAATAATAGAATCCATATTCATGTCTTTGAACCTATCTGGAATACCTTTCGATAAATCTTTTTCCCACTCAGGAGTTTTACCAACTGCTGATTCAGATATGGTTGCCTCTACGACAACATTGTTACCTTTATATTCAAGCAAAAAGTCAGGTCTTGAATAAGACCAGTCCATTTTGAAATCTATTTCTTTAAATAGGGCATATAAATATATTTCCCAAAAGCTTGAATTGAATGTCGTTTGAAATTCAGTAACAAGTTTATTGTCTCTATCAGGAAAACCATTACACCATTTTAAGAGCTCTGCTCTATCAGCTTTCATAGACTGCTTAAGTATATTAACAAAGTTTTTATGTTGTTTACCTGACAAGCCTATATCTTCAAATAAATCCATAGATGTTTACACTTACCTTGGTGAGCTAGCAGCTTATTGAACACCATTTTGGTGGTTTATAACACACCAAAACGGCATATATTACATACCCTAATAATTTCACCAATAATTACCTTTGTAAACAAGCAATTAAAATAGCTGGGAATTACGCTTGTTATTTTGCACCAAAACGGCGTTTAATAATGTTATTGGACAAAATTAGGTTTCTACTCAAAACGCAGGAATAAATTTAATTTTTTAATGTCTGCTATTCGCTCATATAGTGAAATAGATTGCATTGCATAATTAAAGTTTTTATATTGAACGACAATATTTTATTAGGTATTAATAAAGCACTGTGTGCAAAGGAAAGCATGTGAATTATAAAAAAATATACTACCCAGTTAAAGGACTTGCTGTTTTATCTTTAGTTGCTGTTGCGATTAAATACTGGATGCCAACTGAAATTGGCTTTGCGTTTATGCTATTGCCTTATTTGCTTTTATATTTTTTAGCTAATGCTAAGAACTATCAAAATAAACGGCTCATTATTATTAGATTTATAGCTGCATTATTTACTATTATTTTAGCGCCAGTACTCATTTTTGGTATTGAACCTGACCCTCAGGCTGGAATGGGTATTATGTTTTTACTGATAATGCAGCTAGCTGCAATTAGTGCCTCTGAATTTATTATATTATTCTTTTATGTTGATAATGATTAAAAGCAAACTACTCATTTAAAGCTGTTACAGTGTAGTTGCGTTGCGGTTTGAAAAAACGAAGGGGTCAAACCTGACTTCATACATCACAATTTTTGACGGTCCGCTTCTCGCTCTTTGCCGAAGTTCGGCTTAGTGTTATCAGTTGTAACTCGTTTCTGCCCCAAAGTGAGTTGCGAGCGATTGAGAACTAGCTTAGCCAAATCGTCACTTGACTTACTTTTCGTAATGTCAGTAAGGATTGAACAGGGTTGGAATAGCATAATATTGCGCAACCCCCAAGCTACTGACATAGTGAGCATCACAGTTTGAGTTAGTTAAGACCATTAGCATATTTGACTTATGGTTATAAAATGAATATAAATTCTCAATGCGTTACTATGATGTGAAATTAATTTAACGGCGCGCTATATGTATGTCAGAAAATGTCTTGAATTCAACTGCTCTTGAAGTGCTGTCAATGAAGGCTGATGAGTTTTTGATAGGTAATGATCATGAAAAGATTAAAACGTTCTTAGAACCGTTGTTAGGCGTTGATTATAAGTTTGAAAATCTCGTTGATGAAGCTCGTTTTTACTATATATTGGGTAATTGTTCAGCAGCGATTTTTAGTTACCATAAACTAGATTGGTTTTCTGATGAACTAAGTAAATCCGTTATATTTTTCAGAAAAGCTCTATACGTCATACGACAAATCAACTTTCCAACTGATGAAGAACTTTTTCTGCAAAGCTGCATTGAAACCAATTTAGGCAATAATCTAAGTTCTCAAGGTCGTGCTTTCTGCTGTATTCCATTATGGGATAATGCCTTTAATTGCATACAAAATCCTGTCTCTATAATATCTAAAGCAAACAACGAGCTTTTTCTTGCGAGTAATGTTTACGATCCTAGTCATAAGCACTACCACTACTTTACTGCATACCTACTCATAAATTTAGGTCTTGAAAGCCTTGAGCAGCTCCATCCTGAGCAAATAATTGCTTATTCAGAAAACAGCAATTTTATGAATTTTAAAGCATGGTTTGAAGATACTTTTAAACCAGAAGATTTTGACTATTTTGAGTCATTTGAAGAGGAAGTTGAGACAAGAAAGCAGGGGGAATATTTAAAGTGGTGTGGAGATAACAGGCTTTTTATAAATGATTTAAATGACGTTTGCGTATCTGAAATTGTCTATCAAGACATTATGACTCTCCCCTCTTTTTCTCAACAAATAAACTTCGCTTTATCGATGCATGAAGAGCTTATGTATCATGGAAACTTCGATGAATTAAAGAACGATTTTTGCTATGCGCGTTATCTAATTTTTTCGGCTAGAAACATACCTAGTGACCATACACATTTCTTCAACAAAACATATCCTCACGTTGATGATATGTCACACTCCATTACCAACCTAAAAGCTAGTCATTATAAAAGCGCGTTCAGAACGCTTTACTCGCTATTTGATAAAATTGCTTACTTTATCAATCGCTTTTTTGATCTGAATGATATCAAGTATGATCATAAAATCAGCTTTGACAGTATTTTTAGTGAGCTGAAAGGAAGTAAGAGCTGGAAACCACACAGTAAGCTTAAAGACAGTCAGAATTGCTTTATCCATGCCTTATTCTACATCCTGAAAGACATTCGAGATGTGAAAGATTCGACTTCTGTCAGTCGGTGGCTTGATCCTGATGCAAAGGCGTTTTCTGAAATTAGAAATGCTATAGAGCATCGTTCTTTAAAGATTGTTGATGATTTTGGTTATACCCTAACTCAATCAGGTAAAGCTTTTAAGCAATCACAGCTTGAAAAGCTTAATGGTGATATAGGTGACTTTGAAGAACAACTTCAAGAGCTGTATGGTGAAATTGCTTCGGCGAAAAAGGCTCATAATATAACTCTTAAAGCCGAACTAGAGACCAAAAAAAAATTACTTGATGAAGGTTTGCGTCAAGCACAGTCAAAAATTTATGAGCACCAAAAGCTTTCAAGTCATTCTGTGCTGATAAAAGAGAGCGAATTTGAATCAAGGCTCATGACGCTGATAAAGCTCGCTCGAAATTCGATTATGTACCTTTCACTAGCAATTCATGTAGAAGAGAAAAATAAGCCAGATAATGGTGCAGTGATGATGCCTATCGAAGTACCTTTGAAGTAGAGCATTGTATCCTATAAATATTTTTTTAGGAAAGTATGGCTGAATCATTTCTTGAATCGCCATCGACTCAGTAGACACATGTGAGCTTTTTTTCACAACTTATCCTAAGCCACTTTTGCCCAAATCCTAATCAGTAATACATCCACTATCCTCATAGTGACTTTTAAATAGGAGGTCACTATGAAACCAGAACTAAATCACAATGCTACTGGTGTGAAACGTCCTTTCAAGCTTGAAGAGATTTGGCGTATTCGCACTCGAATTGAAATTCAAAACAACTTGATGCAATTAGCTTTACTTAATTTGGCTATAGATAGCAAGCTAAGATCATGTGACTTACTCTCTTTAAAAGTTCGAGACGTCACTACTCTCGATCAAGTATTTGAAAGGGTTCAATTAACGCAGAAGAAAACTGGGATCGAAGTTCAATTTGAGATAACTCCGAGAACACAACAAAGTATTATCCATTGGATTCAAGAAGTTAAATTGCAACCCAGTGATTATTTGTTTCGGAGTATACGTCGCTCTAATCAACCAATAAGCTATTCATATTACAGGTCTATCATCAGGAGCTGGGCTGAGCAATTAGGACTTGATTGCGACTTGGGGACAAGAAAACCTTCGATGATAAAAACGCCATATCGATTGCACAACCTCTCTGCGAAGCAATAATGTCGATGACCGCTCGTACCCGTTTATCCTCAGGGCGCGATGAAAGCGCAGGACTATAGACTAGCCCTACCGCTTTATTTACTGTTTTCCACACTTTGTCGATATCGACGTCAGTAAATAGATGCTGAGAAATGGATCCCAATTCTTTGCTAGTAAGCGGCAGAGTATTAATTCCATCACTCCTGGCTTGACGTAAGGCTTTGAGAAGTTGTTGGTTTTGCCTATCTTCAGGCTCTAAATAGATGACTACAATCTGATTGTCCTGTGCCAAAACCTTGTGAGGGACATCTTCGAAAATCACAATACATTGTCCGGTGTGAATACTTTGTGCCTTGTAATCTTGAACCGAGATGTCTTTGTCTAAACCAATGCAAATTTGGACAGCATGATGTGCATGAACATCATTATCAGGACTGATTCCGATGTAAATCGCTTTGTAGGGCCACAAATGAATATGCATGGCTGACTCAGTATCAAAAGTTCAGGCTATTGATTTTTGCCTTATAAATCTACACAAATGACGAATGTTAGCCGATAGATACAAGTTAAGGTGAGCGCGCACAGTGAAATTGTGTTCTTCTTACAATTTTAAGTGTGTAAATAATTTAAAATACCACAGTCCCTAATGGTTTTGTCTTGGTCACACGATGACGCCATATTTTCGAGTGATGACTTTAATACGTTTAGCTCTTCAATGCGAATAATGACGTCTGATAAATGCTTAGCTATTAACGTATTGATATTTGAACAGCTCTGATCTGGCCTCGAACGACTGTCCATTAGCGTTTTTACTTCCATGATAGACATATCTAATGAACGACACTGTTTGATAAACAGGAGTTGTTCAATAGTCCCCTTGTCGTAGACACGATAATTTCCACTTGAGCGCTTAAGCTCAGGCAAGAGCCCCTTCTTTTCATAAAAACGAATGGTCTGAATACTACAACCTGTCGTCTTTGCGACATCACCAATTTTCATTTTTTTCTCCTAACCGTTGACTCTATACCAAGTATAGACTTTATACTCATACTATTCATCAGTAAAGAGTGTGTTTCTAATGAGCGGATGTGGGTGCGAAGTTGAAATAAAAGACCAGTCTCAACGACAGGTTTTGTATTGGCTTTTGGGAATAAACGCGACAATGTTTGTTATAGAAATGGGGATCGGGTTGCTTGCTAATTCAACCGCATTAATAGCCGATTCACTTGATATGCTCGCCGACGCAGTTGTCTATGGTGTTGCCCTTTATGCTATTGGTAAATCGCTATTGCACAAAGCCAATGCGGCTAGAATTAGCGGCTTTTTTCAGATGGCACTGGGTGTGTTGATTATCATTGATATTGTAAGACGGTCAATTTACGGTAGCGAACCTGTATCGGGACTAATGATGGCTATGGGGGCAGTTGCACTGGTTGCTAATGTCATTTGTCTTGTGATCATACGCAAACAAAGAAATGAAGAAGTGCATATGCGGGCAAGCTGGATATTTTCAGCCAACGATGTGATTGCCAACTTAGGTGTTATCTCTGCTGGCGTTTTGGTGTTTTGGCTCGATTCTCGATGGCCTGATCTGGTTATCGGTGTGATAGTTTCGTGCGTTGTGTTGCGCGGGGCAAAAATGATCCTCGAAGATGCTGGAAATGAAAGACAGCGAGCGCTTAATGCGCAAAGTTGATAAGAAAATGCCAATTTTTAATTGCACATCAAAACTGCGTAGGTTGGCATGGCTACTTATTACTTTGCTCATGTGTCAATCGGGCTTTTCGTTCGCCGCTCAATGCGATGAATACTCTAAAACGTTTTTGTCCAAAAACGAGTTTACCCGACCGTTCGCTCTTCGCTTTTAGCCGAGCTTCGTAAAAGTGCCAATAGTGGATGGTCGTAACCTTAGTCTCTTGTTATGTACGAGCTACACGATTCCAAAATTCTTCAGCGTTACTCTTAGCCTGTTGCTCAGATTCTTCGATTGGATAGCTAACTCGTTGAAATAACGTATTTAAGCTAAGTAAGATGTTTTTCATTTGATCCAGAAGGTAGAATACATCTCCAATTTTATGACCATTAGCTTTTACATCATAAACCCCGTCTTTATGCGCTAAGAATTTATCGCGAAGAGGCTTAATCCTTGCAGCTTCCTCTGAGTGCAGTAGTCTTTTTATATTGCGAGTACATTCATGAAAAACTTGATCAAATTTGGCTTTGCGTTCACTAACAAAATCTTCTTGCCAATTAGAGCCCGATTCAGACAAATTTAATGAACTTGGGGTTGTAATAAAGTATTCTTGAAGACGCTTTGTATTAAATTTGACATCAGGATCTACCAGTGACTCCAGTAAGTTATAGGGACTCAAATTGGAAGATTTATCTGATTTATCGAAAAGCCATGAATGAACATCCACTATTAACGATGCATAAATTGTATCTTGGATCGAGAGTATGCACCTCTGAATTGGAGAGTCTAGATTACTTAAAGAACTACTTGTATTAATTGAAACCGAAAGAAGCTCTTTGCGTTCCAACAAATTCAGATACCCTATGACAGCTGAATTGATTTGATTTTGAAACTTCGCCAATTGCTCTTTTCTCATAGTGGACTTCTCTGCTTTCACTAGACATTTTTTAACTCAGAATAATACGTTTCTTGAAACTTAGCAGGCGAAACACCGTCTGTATTTGAAAGCCTGCTGTATTTAGTCCATCTTGAATGACTTATTATGTATTCCATTGATAACACCATCTGCTAGCTTGTTGAGGTAATCTTTAGCAATGCTTGCTATGAATAAATGTGCTTCTGACAACTTCATACTAGGAGTTTTGTTTTCTTTAAGAGCTTGTTTAAATCCATGTCTAGAATCCAAGCCTGACAATGTGAAGTTGTTAGCGGTATTTGTAAAAGACTTTCTTAACTTTTTATCTACCGAAATTGCAATACCTGTTTTGTCTGATAATTCTTCTAATGTTTCCAGAGTTTTATAATAGTTAATATAACTCGCTTCGACCGCGAAATATTTCAATATCAGATAAGCATCTTCACGTTCAGTGGCCAAGTTCATCATGAAGAAACGAACATCTAATTTTTTCACTTTTTCAAACTCTTGATTGTATAGGGAGTCTGAAATGTTTGGCTTTCCTAATAAAGCTAAAATATTTTTTTTTGGAGTCTTTCCAACTCTAACACCATTATGCAATAGTTCGGCTAATTCGAGTTTCCTCGAATCTTTAGATAATATTGAAGAAACTCCATTGTATAAGCTGGCCAACTCATAGCCTATTTGCCACACAACTTCAGGCTCGTCTTCGTCGTCAAAATATACAGATGAAAGACGAAAGTCATCATTCATACAATCATTATAGTGATCAATCCCACCAGAAATATCAAAGTATAAATTCTTTCGCCCTTCAGCGTAACCTCTAAAATTTCGAGAGTCACCATTTAAATAGAATTCCCATTTTACCGCATTGGCCAAAAATAACTCCTGTTATATAACTGCTTTATCATAGGGTAGTTTCCCTATTCTTTCGTGAAGACGTCTTCATTTCATAAGCTTCTATTATTAGCAAATACTATAAGTTATTGCCAGCTATAAGTATTATAACTTACTGTAGGTTATTTAAACATGCGAGAGAAGGAAAGCTTTCTCTTATTATTACTAATCTAATGACGACTAACCTGACCGTCCGGTTATCGCTCTTTTGAGGCATTCGCCTAAACACGTTTTGGGGCAAAAGCTTGTTAGAACAAAAGGCAGACTGCGACAAATAGCATCGAAAAGTTTAGAACGTTATTGTCATGGTTTTAGTATTTATTGTCGAGTTTCATACTTTAATGTCCTCCGGCAATAACAAGTTATATTCCTTGGTTTACTTTAAAACTCTGCGCTTGCTCAAAAATTTCTTTGTACACTTCATCGCGGCTGATTGGTGGGTATTTAAATTTAGCGAGTATTAAAATCAGCTCTACTTTAAGTGATGATTTAATATCGTCGCGGTGGTTCCAATCTACAAATTTAACTTTGTCGTCTACAATTACCTTTACTGCTTGGGCAAGCTCTATTAGCTTATCTTCGGGGTAATCAAAATCGTATTTGATTGCGAGTGCTTTTAATGCGTCGTAAAAGCCTTTTTCTTCAATATCAATACCTAGCTCGTCGCCGGCGTTCATTTCGTCGCGTACGCTGTAAATCATATCAACCATGCTTTCTGAAAAATCATCAAGTACGCTACTTACCAGTACGTCATCTTCTTTTCGCTCGTTGTAGCGCTGTACCAGTGACTCAAAGCGTTTAGTAAAATCGATACCTTGGGTTTGGTTTACTTTTTTAAGCTCGCCTATGGCTTTAGCTAGCATTTGTTGCAGTATTTTTATTTTGGTATTCGGGAGTTTTATTTTTTCTATTTTGGCGATGTAGTCGTCATTAAAAATGTCGATTTCGCC
Organism: Pseudoalteromonas sp. 5Ae-yellow; assembly: GCF_014077565.1. Classification (NCBI taxonomy): domain Bacteria; kingdom Pseudomonadati; phylum Pseudomonadota; class Gammaproteobacteria; order Alteromonadales; family Pseudoalteromonadaceae; genus Pseudoalteromonas; species Pseudoalteromonas sp. 5Ae-yellow. The sequence goes on along the minus strand of NZ_JACGWD010000007.1, from coordinate 41,974 downwards.
GCCGTCTTCATTGCCGAGTTTAAATACTTCTTCTACGCCGTCACTTTGCAGGGCTTCGCTTATCATTTCACGCACTTTGGCGTTCATTTGCGCAGTATCGGGCGCTTCACCTTTGGTTAGTTTGTAAATAATAGAGCGAATGGCAAGGTAAAAGTGAATGTGGTCACGCTCACTCTCGTTTATTTTTTCACTGCCACAACATACATCGTAAGCGGCTTTTAAACGTTTAACTAAATCCATAAAACGCTTTTGGCGTTTTTCGGTAATAAGTGCAAACTCAGCGGCGTGGTTTAAACAATTAAGTTGGGCAACGGCTTCACCGGTAAAGTATGGGCTGCTGTCAAATTTATGAAATAACTGGGCAAGTAACGCCAAGTGGTTTTTTACCTCAATAACCGAGGCGGTAATATCTTCAAAATTGGTTTCGTCAGTTTTTGAATACTGCGCTAAGGCTTTATTCATTTCAGATTTAATGCCAATGTAGTCAACCACTAGGCCTTTATCTTTGCCTTCAAACTGACGGTTAACCCGCGAAATAGTTTGAATTAAGCTGTGCTTTTGCAGTGGCTTATCTATGTACATGGTATCTAAAAATGGCACATCAAAACCGGTTAGCCACATGTCTACCACTATGGCTATTTTAAAGTTTGAGTTTTTGTTTTTAAATTGCTTATCAAGCTCTTTACGTTCGTCTTTACTGCCAAGTAAATTATATAAGCGTTCAACGTCGTCTTTACCACGGGTCATCACCATTTTTACTTTTTCAGAGGGGGCGGCAATACGGCCTTCGCTAATGGCGCGCTTTCGCTCGGTATCTGATAGCTTTTGCGCGTCATCAGTATCTACTACATCAAACCAATGTGGGCGTAGTTCTTCTAGTTCTTGATACAACTGATAGGCAATACCTCGCGAGCTACACACAAACATCGCCTTTCCTGCAACCGTAGAGCCTTCCTCAGTGCGTTTCTCATAATGTTCAACAAAGTCCCTTGCTAACACTTTAATGCGGTCAGGATCGCCTAGAATACTATTCATGTTAGCGGTGGCTTTTTTACTGTCTTCTATTTGCAGCTCGTTACTGCCTGCATCGGCGCATTCTTTGTAATAGGCTTCAATTTCTGCCAGCTTGCTGTTGTTTAAACACACCTTGGCAGCGCGGCCTTCGTACACAATGCGTACGGTTATTTCATCTTTAACCGACTCTGTCATGGTGTATGAGTCAACCACTTCACCAAATACATCTAAAGTCGCGTCTACTGGGGTGCCTGTAAAACCAACATAGGTGGCGTTTGGCAGTGAGTCGTGCAGGTACTTTGCAAAACCGAAGGTCTTTTTCACCCCCTTTTCTGTAATGGTAATTTTTTGATCAAGATTTACTTGGCTACGATGCGCCTCATCAGAAATACAAATAACATTAGTACGGTCGGTTAGTAGCCGAGTGTCTTCGGTAAATTTATGAATGGTGGTTAAAAATACACCGCCACTGTTACGCCCTTCAAGTAATTCGCGTAAGTGAGTACGGCTGGCAACAGTTTTAACTGTGTCGTCGCCAATGTAGGTTTTAGCATTACCAAACTGTTGCGAAAGTTGATCGTCTAAATCGGTTCGGTCGGTAATTAAAATAATGGTGGGGCTTTTAAGTTCAACGCTTTTCATCAACAAGCGTGTTAAAAATTGCATGGTGTAACTTTTACCGCAACCCGTTGCGCCAAAGTACGTACCGCCTTTACCATCACCTTGTGGTTTTAAATGTTGTTTGATATTTTCGAACAGCTTATTAGCCGCATAATATTGCGGGTAACGCGGCACAATTTTTATCTCTTTTTTACCCGCGTTTTTATTATCAGAGTCGGGGAAAAATACAAAATTGCGCATAACATCGCGCAGGCGCGCTTTATCAAATAAGCCCTGCAATAAGGTATGTAACGAGTTAATACCCTCTTGCGCGGTGAGCTCTTGTCCCGTTACTTTGCCCCACGAGTAAAAAAACTGATACGGCGCAAATAAGTTACCCATTTTGTTGTTTACGCCATCGCTTATAACGCACAAGGTATTAAACACAAATAACTGCGGAATAGCGCGGCGGTAGCGCACCGTTAACTGCTCATACGCTTCAAATATTGGGGCTTGCTCGCGTATCGCGCTTTTAAATTCAAACACCACCAATGGCAAACCGTTTACGTACAAAATGCCATCGGGAATACGCAGTTCAATATTGTCGTAACTTGTGGGGCTTTCTATTTCTAACTGGGTAACAAAGCGATAAATATTATCGTCTTGCAGGTAAGTAACGCTCGCTTCACTTACTTTATCTAAAGTAGCCATAGCACTGCCTGCTATTAGGCTACTTTTAATACCTTGCTCAACGTTATCGTAATCAAGCAACTGAACATACAAATCTTTTTGCGCTGCATTGCCTGCGACCCTGCCTCGCTCGCGGCTCAATAAAAACCCATCACTTAGCCACTTACAAAAAGTTTTATTGCTCTCGTATAAATCACTGGCTGGCAGCTTTTCAAGCTTTGCAATTATTGAGTCTACTTCGCCGGTGGTAATATTATTTTTAGCGTAACGCTTAGTTAAAAAAGCACGGAGGTCTTCTTTTATTAATACGTCGCTGTTACTACGGGTGAGCTCACCACCTAATAAATGCGGGTAGCCTAGCTCGCCTAATAACTCAACCACCGCTTGTTCTAATTTGGCTTCAGTAAATTTCATCAAACATCCTTATTTAATAATCCCTTTAAGCTTCTCCAAAGAACTTATCATTTTATCTAAGCCTTCATGCGCTGGTGTTTTATCTTCATGTTTTTTGTCTAAAGTATCGGAAGCATTTGCAGAAACTGCATCGATTGCAGCAGAAAGAAGCTTCTCCATTAATTCTTCTTTCCTGTCTGGTACATTCAAATTATCTATCTGGGTTTTAAAATTTTGATATGATTTAGCTAGAGCTTCTTTGTGAGCATACTCTTGCTGTAATCTTTGCACTTCGCTTCGCCTTTTAGAAGCAAATAGAGCTAACCATACTACCGGTACTATGATAGGTAACTTATGAATCAAGCTATTTAATAGTCCACTAAGATCAGTAATATCAACAAATTTAATGATCTCATTCGCAGTCCAAAAACTATCAATGCTTGATAAGAGCGCTGTTAAAGTTAATATAGATACTGCTGAGTAAAATAAATAAGAATATTGCTTAATTGGTTTACTAAATGATTTTCTCATAACTCTATAGGCTGTAGCTAAACCTGCACTTGTTGCGCCAGGTAGTAATTCTTCAATTTGGGAGTTTAATGCTTGATAACGAATTTGTTGTTGCTTCTTAAAGCTATCTAGTTCCTCTTTCCTCTTACTAATCTCTAACTTTAAACCACCATTCAAATTTCCATCTTCATCTTCAATACCATGAACATCCCTGTAGAATAGCTTCAGCTCCTTAAGTTTACTCTCAGTATCATGAAGCATTGTTTCTATTAATTTTTTACTGTCTTCAGACTCAACTTTAGCTTCCTCTATTATTTCTTTAATTGAATCGCTACCGCTGCCTAAAAGTTCAGTTTGATAATCAGAAATTTGCGAGTAATAATCACTAAACTTGGTAAACATTGAATCTATTTTTGATTCTAGGGCGTCTTCAGATTCATTACCTACAAAATACTGTTGGCGTAAATCAGTAATTTCTGCATGGAAGCCTTTTAATTCGGAGTACTTTTCTTCAGTTGAATTTCTATACTCTTCAAATTCATCTAAATACTCAGTTGATTTTCTCTTAAAGTTTTCTAACCCTTGAGCCACTGTCTTTGAATATCCACGAAAAGCTGCTTGTGTAGCTTTAACTGCTTTTGCTGATTCAACTGTATAGGGACGAACATAAGTTAATAAATTATCGGCATATGTATTTGCTTTAATAACATGCTGAATATTTCGGTTATTATTATAGTTTGTTATTTCTTGTAGACATGATTGAGACTGAGTTCGGAAAGAATCCCAGGTAGTAAGAGGTACTAACTCAGGGTCAATAGAATCAATTAAAACATCTAAGAAAGTAATTACTTTTCTTAATCGAGCTAATTCCTCAACATTTGTAATTATGGTTTCGTCATCGACCTGAGAGTCTTCAATTGTGGTTTTTAAGTTACTCCAAACATTCTGAAATGGATGGTTATCAAATTCTTCAAGCCAACGGCTCATTTTAAATATCCTTATTTATTGTAATCTCACCAGCAATCAACTTCGGAAGAAGAGTATCCCTGAGTTTAGTTAATGTTTTTGTTTGTGTTTGATTTCTTGCAACCCCAGACATGATGTTTCCAGCAATAGATTCAAATGCATCTAAGATTTTATTATTGGAGTAAACGCAATATGTCTTCGCTACATCTTCTGGTTTTATTGCAGGGTAAGCAGCACCATCAGCAATGCGCGTGAACTCTTGAATACAATCATCATTAGTTAAAGAAAAATATGCAAAAGCTCTACAATTTTGATTATTTGCTCTAACTACTGCAAACCCTGTACTACCCGTTAAATTATCTTCATTCACATAAGCAAAAGATCTATTTGCAGGCCTAACTACACCTATGATTGTGTCATGTGGTCGCAATATTCTTCTTGCTCGACTTGGTGCTTCAGAAAAACTATATTCTATAGCTTCACCCACAGACCCATTTTTAGCGTTAGCCAAATCAACATATTTAACTACCTCAGGTGCGTTTTTTTTAGTCCAAGATTCTGGGTTTATACTACTGTAAATCAGGCATATATTTACGCCCGATTATACGTGTATTTTACTGTTTTAATTCTAATAATTGAATGAGCTTACGCTTACCTTCGTCATCAAGCTTTTCGATTAAACACGCCAGTGTTGCGCTTTCTTCTGACTCACAAAAAAAGTAATTTACGGGAACATTTAGCTCGGACGCTAGCTTTTTTAAGGTAGCTAAGTCGGGCATATGGCGACCTGTTTCGTAATGGTTCATTCTGCCACTGGCTGAACTTGGGTCCATCCCTATTTTAATACCTAACTCTTTTTGGCTTATTTTCATTCGCTTTCGAGCCTCTTTAAGACGCTCTGTAAAAAAGGATTTAACCTGCACCGTTGCTTCATCTTGGTAACTCTTACATTTAAATGATTGTCTAGTTTTTACATGAGCATGTATACTTAGGAATCCTAAGTTTATGGTGAGTGGCAAAGTTTAGCAATGAGTAAGAAAGCGAATATGAATGTATTTTTACATTTTCTTTTGGTAATCAAACAGATGGATAACTTCACTGTAACGCAAGCGAAAGACGCTTTATTACATGAACAATCTGCATTTACCGATGCGGTAGAAACCCGAAAGTTTATATACCGTCAATTAACTCGTAATGTTGAAAAAGGACTATTAAAGCGAACCAATAAATTAAACAATGGAGTTAAAGAAGTTATTTACTCAAAAACGGAGTTATTTTTAAATTTAGAAATTGTGCCTAATTCTAGAGAAAGTAGAGCAAAAAAAATTTATATTCCTAACAATAAATCTACTAACGCCACAGCTGAAAATCTTGAAATTACTGAGTACCAAGAAGAGCTTAAAAAAGACTTACTAACATATGAAATTGATTTAAACACCGTGCTTGAAGAAGCTAAAGAGTACAAACGCCTTACTGCGCGTTACCCTAAACTACATGAACAATTGCAACTGCATCACACTCAGGCTAAGGAAAGATCGATTAAATTACTTGGCAAAATAAATGCTTTGCAGACTTTACTGGGTAATAAAACAACAGAAAAACAGCCATGTTAAGGGCTTGGCAAACAGCCTGCTTATCGGTAGTTAAAAAACATTACTCTCAAAACCATAAACACTTTTTTTGTTTAGCTACACCAGGGGCTGGTAAAAGCGTGTTGGCGGCAGAAGTTACAGCTTATTTATTTGATACAAAGCAAATAGACTTTGTGATTTGTTTTTCACCCTCTAGTGAGGTTGCAAATGGCATTAGAAAGACGTTTGCTAAACGTTTAAATTGTAATTTTGACGGTGTTATTGGCTCAGTTGGTTGCTCGTATACTTATCAAAACATGCGCTTTTTTAATGACGACTACTGGAAACTATTAAGGAACAACCGCGTGTTAGTGGTGTTTGATGAAATACACCATTGCGCTGGTTCAAGCATTGAGGATGCCAATGTATGGGGGCAAGATATTGTTAAAAATATTCAACAGCAGGCTGCTTTCACGTTAGCTTTAACAGGCACACCTTGGCGCTCTGACCTTCTCCCTATCGCGCTGGCAACTTATAGCGCACCTGATAATAAAATTCAGTGCAATTACACTTACTCGCTGCAACAGGCGGTAAATGATGGCGTTTGCCGTAACCCTAAAATTGTTTTAATTGATAATGAAGAAATTTCGGTAACAACCACGAAACAGGAAACTAAAACCTATAACTCATTAAAGTCTTTGCTAAAAGATCCATCGATTTCCTACCAAGATTTGATTAAGCACGAAGCTGTAATCAATTACATTGTTGCTCAAGGGGTAAGTAAACTTGCCACTATTAGGCAGCAGAATAGCAATGCCGCAGGGTTAATTGTTGCCTCTTCTGTTGAGCATGCAGAGCAGATAGTGATGGTTCTTACAGAGATTTTCCATCAATCAGCAACCATAGTTACTTACAAAGAAAGCGATGCTGGCGAGAGAATCAGTCATTTTCGCTTTAGCAACACACAATGGATTGTAAGCGTTGGTATGGTATCGGAAGGAACTGACATACCAAGACTGCAAGTGTGCTGCCATTTAAGCAGAGTTAAAACCGAGCTTTATTTTAGGCAGGTGCTTGGACGCATATTAAGAGTAAACAATTCCCCTAACCAAGAAGCTTGGCTATTCACCCTCGCCGAAGAAACACTAAGCACCTTTGCAAATAGAATTGACCAAGAGCTACCCGACACTTGTGTACTAATAAGAAATAACGCCATAGCGAATGAATATTTTGGAACAGAGACTCATAAAAAGACAAGCTCCACTAGGCCCGATAGTCAGCCGATTGCTGAAATTGATGATTTATTATTTTCATGGGGATCAAACGAATCAAGTCAGCTGAAAACTGAGCTTCAAGAAGCAAGCTTTTTACAGGCCTTTGGCGGATTTAGAGAGCGGGTAATAGAGGTGTTTGTAATGAGCTAAAATAACAAGCTACTTTGTAGAGCAGGTATTACACCTGCTTAGATTTATGAAAGACAACTAGTAAGTTAAATTAAAGCTATAAATTATTCTACTTTTACACCAAGCAGTTTTGTTAAACCTGTAATAAAACCACGCGGAAGTATTTCAATGTTACTATCTTTACTTTTAATTTGCCCTGCTGAGGTTGAATACCAGTCATTATTTTCCATGCACTCTTGAGATATGGCGTAGTTTAGTGTTTTGTTTTCAGACTCTGTTAAGTTGTTTATCAACGATGGTTCAAAAGTATGAGGTTCATTTGATTGTTTGATTGGGCGTCTGTCGATCACAATATTTGCATGTTGTTTAAGTAAGTTAACCTCTTTTCTGTACCGGTTTCTCTCGGCAATAATTTGTCCAAACAAAGCTCTCACCGCAGGGTCTGTAATACGCTGCAGTAAAATATTATCGGAAGGGAGTTTGCTGTTCGGTTTGACTTTGCTATTAGCTCTTTGAACCCTATCTCTGCTCTTCTCAGCCCATGCTTCAATAAGTACACGATAATGGTCGTTTCTTGTCGCCCTCAAAGCTTCATATCCTGGACCACCATTTAATTTGGAGTAATGACCTATCTGTGTTATTGAAAAATTACAATTACCTAAAGATGAATAATTACTCATAATTTCATTCAATTTTTCTAAGTTTTTTTGTGTTCTAGTTGCCTTTCCATCTTTTAAATCAGCTAGGATAATTTCTGTATTAATAATCATTAGCTTTCCAAACTTAATGGCGAGGTTAATTTTTCTAAATTTATTACATTATTATTGATAGCAGATATACCGGCAGACAAAAGTTTATTATTTATAAGATATTCTTCAGCTTCAATATGATTTGCTACCTTTCTATAACCTTCCATTTTATCTTCAGGATCAGCAATTTTAGCCATTTTTCTCATCATTGCATTTACTGCGATTAACTGTTGATTTTCGTCCATTTCCATAAAAATTGGCTTGAAACCACTTTTCATAAGCACCCGGCTTAATTGCATTGTGCGCTTATGTATTGCTGGTGTTTTGCGAAGTTCATCTTTGAGGTCAGGGTAAAATTCAGCATCCTCGCAAAGCAATGATAAGTGTAATAACTCTGATTTTGTTTCTATGAACTTCAGTGCTTTCGTAACATCTCTTTCATTGCCAACAGCAATTAATTTATCTTGTTTTTCATCATCATTGCGTGTTTCTTCTATCCGAATAATTTTGTTTATAAGTTCAAAGCAGGCCATCCAATCTTTTGTATATTCATCAGCTTCAACTTTTTGCTTTTCGTATCTCCGCTGTAAAATTTGAAGTTCATTATGTTTAATAAATGGAATTCCTTGTTCTTCAGCAAAAAAACTTTCATCTTTTAACTCATCTAACTCACCTTCGATTTCAATAAATAGGTTTGCAGCTTGGTGAGCCTTATAGCTGAGTTGATTGAATTGTGCATTAAGAGTTGGAAGGTAGCGTGCTTCAGTTATAAACCACCGACACCTAATACAGTTCTCAGGACCATGAGATACAGCTGCATAAATACGGTTTTGAGCATGTATTGCTTCAGTTAGTTCTTCTCCTCCATTCCAGCAGCCTCCCAGTGAACTAGATTCACTAGATTTAACGGTATTACCGCCAACTAAGCATAGGCCTGCAGCTCTTTCTTCCCAACCTATAGGTGCACGATTAACTAATGCTGCTTCGATACTATCGGACTTATGGTATGCCATTTTCATTTGAATTTGCTCGGTAGAAGCATCTTTTAAAAAATTTCTGACGCTTTGAGCAGACTTTTCTTCTAATTGAAGTTCTGCCTCACCCATTTTATGTGCAAATACAGAAGGAGTGATTTTGTTGTAGTAAATTGTCATCAGTAATCTACTGTGGCCTGCTAGCATTTTTGAAATAACAGCAATGGGGAGCTGTGTATCCATTGTGTATGCCGTAATTAAAGAAACACGTAAGCTATGAAGCGGAAAGTACGTACTAGTCATTGAAGCCAAAGATACACCAGGAGGACATTCGTGAACTAACTTTAATTTTTCTCCATTATCCAGTGTATCTCCATTTGATTCTAGATTGAATTCCAATTTAAGTAATAATTGATACCATAATCGATTTATTGCCTTATAGTAAGTTGGTTTAGATATATCCGTACCCGCTGCAGAGGCATCGCGAAAAAGAAAGGAAATATCGCCCATACTTTTTAACTGAGCTTCAGATTTTTTCTGATCTGCTATATGTTTATTTTTTAGAGTAGTACAGTCTGTAGGGCTTTCAATAGAATTATATTTTTCCTGCCAATTACGTAATTTTTCTAACCAATATAGGACTTCCTCATTTTGCCAAGGAATTGTATATCCCCGCTCGAGCTCCTCTTTATTATTGTCTGCAGATTTATTAGTATTTATGTATAAGGCAGTTGAATAAGAGGCAGAAACAGAATCATATACTCGACGAAAAACGCCTTTACCAAATGGTCTTTTCTCATTTCCTAATATAAATCTATGTTTTTCGTTAAGTACCCATTGCTGATTTTCATATCTCCATGTATCAGCCTCGCCACTATCCAACATACTTATTTGATATGTACGCAAAGGTAAATGTAGTTTAATAAACAGTATCATATGCCTAACAGGCGACCAGATTTGGAACGTTTCTTTTTTACCATTCTTTTTTGTACGCCACACACAATCTGGGTCTGATTTATCGATAACTTCTTCATCGACTTCGTACCAATCACTTTTTTGTACATCATGGGACCAAGTCCAATCACAGAAGTTTCGGTAGTGATAAGATGGTTTCAACTCTTCATTTAACCCTATGCTTTTAGAAATCTTTAGCATTTCTTTTTTACTTGGTAATGGACAGATAATCTGACGTAAATCTTGAATATATCGATAAGGTAAAGGGTTACGAACAGTTTCTGTGAGAGAACGGGCTATCTTTATTTTAGAGAAAGGGTTAACTACAAGTGGGATAGAAATACCATTATCATTTTTTTCAGATAAATGAGATTCAATAATATAATCAATAAAATCGCATGGGACATTAACTGACTTTTGTATTGCTGCAGGTTGATTAACTGTTTTTCTTATTATCTTTTCAAATTCTTCAGTAGAGCATTTATGGCCATTGAAGCCACTAAAAAAAAGTTTAACATCAACAGCGTAAGGGACTTGTTTATAGAGGTATGTTTCAAAGAAACGTGTCAGAGCGACCTGTTTAGGCCCAACACCAGTTTGCTGTGTTTCCATCCATTCTGAAGCTAATTTTTGCCACTCCTCCCATTCAGGACCAAATGTGTTTAACATCCAACCGAAAGTTGTATCCGATGCACGATTATCTCTTTTTTTTATTTCAAAATTTCTGTTCATTTTAAGCTTCTAAATTTAGAGTGTTTACCAGTAAAGTAACCTTCAGGGTCTATATCCCTAAAACCAACCTCAACTAAGTCATTCCAATTCAATGGTTTAACAACGGGCTCTATGTTTGATAGTTGATGCGTGGCTCTTTCAAGTTCTTTAGATATTTCCATGTGGCTCTTAGCTGTATAGGGTATTTGAGATTCTAACGATTTATGATGCATACAACGACGTATTATAAGTGGACTCAGCCCTGCTCGCTCAAGGCGTCTTCCATAGTTATGACGATGTCCATGAGGACAAATTCCTTCTGATTTGTTAGATCTTAATCCAATTCTTTTTAACCCAACTGAATAATTATGGTTAAAAGCATTAATTGTATAAGGAGAACTTAAACTTGTATGATGAAAAGATATAAAAGCATAAGGGTGATAACAATCTACACTAGCACGGAACTTCTGATAGCTAGTCCATAATGACATAAAAACCTTACCGTAATCAGAAGGAAACCAATGAACTTGTAAATAATTATCTTTATGATCAACGACCGTACTTTTCCAACCTAGATAATGAGTTCCTTTCATTTTAATACGTGGAATTCTTACATAGTTTTCTTTTAAATATGCTTGTCTAGTTTGGGTGCCTGAGCGGCACTTCCAATCATAAGGGGCTTTGCCGTCTACTTCGTTATAAACTCTGACAACAGCAATTTCAGGATTATAGGGATCCTCAAACACATCTGTAATCCATAGAGTCAGTGCTTCACTTAAGCGAAGACCACCTCCATGAATTAATAATAAAACCAATTTATCCCTAAGTATTATTCTTGGGTCAGAGGAGCCTCCTAAGCCATGCTTAAAAAACATTTCCCAATATTTCTCTGGAAATGCAACTGCATCACCTTCGGCTTGTGTTAGTAATGTACGCCCTTTGATATGCCTTGCTTTTCGAATAGTTTTATTAATAGTCTTATCTTCAATATGTCCCAAGTAGTCATTTTGATTCTTTCGAAACCATGATGCATAATTTAACCTATATTCATGTGGTGTAGCATCACGTAGGGGGTTCATTGAAACCTTACCAATTTTGTTAGCCTGCCAATCCGTAAATGCAGTTAGCCTATTGATATGTTTATTTACATTAATTGTTGAAGTAGGCATCCAATATAAGCCTGAAGGATCTAAACCTTCCTCACCTATAGTGCCTGTATATAAGCGCTTAGCGAAAGTTTGAAAGAGTATGGCGGGATCATGAAATAAATATTTATTAGCTTCCATGTAATCTAATAACAAAGATATAGCCCTGATTAGACTTAACATAGACGAATTACTTGAACCATTAGCCTCCATTAATAGTAAGTAATCAGTTACTGAACTTATTTCACCCTCTTCTGTAAGTAAGGTAGGTATTTGGCTTTTTACACCAGTATTATCTTCTATTATTGTTGCTCTAACTTTTACTGTAGTCAATCCTATCTCTTAAATACACTATATACATACATACAACTATATAGCTTGCGCTGTTAAAGTCAAATTCATCGATTAATTAACCACTTAAATACACAATATACACTTAATTAATTACTATATATAATAGACGGTATCGGACATTAAGTGTTTTTATTACAATAACTAGTATTACTAATACAGATACTTTATTTATCAATTTGTTTAATCAATACTAAGTAAACGCTCAGCTGTATATTCGTTAGTAATTAATCCACTGATCATGTTTGACCTTACTGCGCCCAAAATGGCTAACACTTTTTCTTCACCAGCAGCTATCGCATAAATCTGTTTGTTAGCATTTGTTTTTAATGGCGTACTTGCTACACGCTGATTAACTGTGCAATCTAAAAGCTTACCGTTTTTATCAAACACCCAACTAATCATTTCACCAACAGCACCAAGATCTTGTAGCTCTTTAAGTTCTTGCGCATCAATAAAACCATCTATATGTAATGGCGACTTTTCACCTAAGCTACCAATACCCACAAATGTTACATCGGCATCTTTAGCGAGTTTTAAATTACCGGTAATATTTTGTTGTGCGTGTAACTGTTCTTTTTCTTCAATGCTTCTTGGTAAAACTGGCAATGGCATTGGATAATGTTTTGCATTAGTGTGTTCGGCCATTCTTACTACAACATCATAAGGTGAAGCCGATCCATCCAAAGCCATATTACCTAGCATGGCTACAATTTTATGTTGCGGACAATCAACAGTTCTTAGCTCATCCACACATGAACGTAAAACTCGACCGGTTCCCATAGCAAGTACTTTGGGTTGTTCTGATTTTAGATGACGTTCTATTTCTGCCGCGCCAGCTTGAGCCAAACCTAATGTAGATGAAGGTTCAGATGGATCGCTCGGTACAACTTCACACGAATCTAACCCAAAACGGCTTTTTAATTTTTCAGCTAAATCCATACATTTGGCAATCGGGTGGTCAAGTCTAACTTTAATTAATCCTTGGCTCACAGATAATGCGACCATTCTTTGTGCAGATTGACGAGATATATTTAGTTTTTTAGCAATTTCATCTTGTGTGTTACCGCCAACATAATATAACCACCCTGCTCTGGCTGCATCATCTAGCTTTCTAATTTCTGTATTTGATAGCTTTACCACGTAAACCTCTTAAAATAGAAGGAAAACTAAGTCCTTATTTTTATTACATAATTTTAATTATATGTGCTGCTATATAAATTATTTTATTAATTTTGGAGTATCTATTTATCAATAACGTTTTTGTTATTTATAGTTGTAAATATACCATTCATTAATAAAAAATACCTAGGTTTCATAGGATTATGTAATTAGAATTTAGTTAATAGCACCTTTATAAAGGTGCTATTTAAGGTAATTAAAGATTGGCTCTAGAGAATTGTTAAACCGTTATTATCAAACTTTAATACTTTATCAGCCGGTGCGCTTAGGTAAATACTATCGCCATATTTTAACGGACAATCACCATCTGCTTTTACTGTTACGGTCCCTTTGCCTTCAATATTTATATGTAAAAAGCTCTCCGATCCTAAATGCTCAATTACACCTACAGTTCCAGCCCAAGTACCTTGCTCAGTTGAGAGTGTTATATGCTCTGGTCGTATACCAATACAGCTAACATTCGCATCTTCATTTTGTGGAGCATCTATAAAATTCATTTTTGGCGAACCAATAAAACCAGCTACAAATTTGTTTACAGGATTTTTATAAAGCTCTAAAGGTGTGCCTACTTGTTCAATAATACCAGCATTAAATACCGCGATTCTATCTGCCATTGTCATGGCTTCAACCTGATCGTGTGTAACATAAACCATTGTTTTAGCTGAACTTTTATGTAATTCAGATATTTCTAAACGCATATTTACACGTAGTGATGCATCTAGATTTGAAAGTGGTTCATCAAATAAAAATGCCGATGGTTGGCGTACAATTGCGCGCCCTATCGCTACATGCTACACGCTGGCGCTGACCGCCCGACAATTGCCCGGGCTTTCGGTCTAAATAATCGGTCAAATTAAGAATTTTAACGGCGTTAGCAATTTTACTTTCGATTTCTGCAGGGCTTACCTTGGCTCTTTTTAAAGGAAAAGCAATATTGTTGCGTACAGTCATATGCGGATATAACGCATAGGATTGAAACACCATTGCTAAGCCTCTTTTTGCAGCCGGTGTTTTTGTAGCGTCAATGCCATCAATTTCTATATTACCACTGGTGGTATCTTCAAGACCTGCGATCATACGAAGTAATGTAGATTTACCACAGCCTGATGGCCCAACAAATACGATGAACTCACCGTCTTTAATTTCTAAGTCGAGCGGTTTAATTACGTTAACTTCATCAAAGTTTTTAGTGACTTGTTTTAGTGTGATGCTGCCCATGTGTATTCTCCTATTTTACTGCGCCGAAACTTAATCCACGCACTAATTGTTTTTGACTAAACCAACCAAGTATTAAAATTGGCACAATGGTCATGGCAGATGCTGCCGATAACTTAGCGTAAAATAACCCCTCAGGGCTTGAGTAACTGGCAATAAATGCCGTTAAAGGTGCAGCATTTGCAGCGGTTAAAATAAGTGTCCAAAATGCTTCGTTCCACGACAAAATAACATTTAACAATAGCGCTGAGGCTATACCTGGTAAGGTTATTGGTAATAAAACATGAAATATTTCTTCACCAATTGTCGCGCCATCCATACGTGAAGCTTCAAGTATTTCGTTTGGTATTTCTCTAAAGTAGGTGTACAGCATCCATACCATTATTGGTAAGTTAATGAGTGTCATTACAATCACTAAACCTAACTTTGTATCAAGTAACGCAAAGTCACGAAACAATAAATAAATAGGAATAAGTACGCCTACTGGCGATAACATTTTGGTTGAAAGCATCCACATTAATAAATGCTTTGTTTTTTTAGTTTGTACAAAAGCCATAGACCACGCAGCAGGTACCGCAATTAATAACCCCAGTAAACTTGAACCTAGCGATATAACTACAGAGTTCCAAAAATGGTTAAAGTATGGTGAACGCTACAGTACATCGCGGTAATTTTCGAGTGTCCAATCAAACGCATATAAGCTTGGGCTTGCTGAAATTGCTTCGGCTTCCGTTTTAAAGCTGGTGATTAACGTCCATAAAATTGGAAAGAAAATCATGCCGCTTATTGTCCATGCAGCTATGGTATAAATTAGTTTGGAACGACGGCTATCTTTTATAGTCATAATTAACCCTCCAAGTTTTTGCCAATTAAGCGCATTAAAAATATAGCGACAATATTTGCAATTATTACTGCAACTATGCCCCCTGCCGAACCGCCACCTACATCAAATTGAAGTAGTGATTGCGTGTAAATTAAGTACGTTATATTGGTCGACGAATAACCAGGACCACCGCTGGTTGTAACTAATTTAGCTGTGCACCGTTTTCTGCGGTTGCGTAATCGGTAATACCATTACCAATAAGTGCATTACTTTGGTTATCTGCGCCGTCTTGAAAACCTTTAAATTGAAAAGGTGAGCCACCAATGTTACCTAAACGCAGTGTTAAATTAGCGTTTTCTTTTGGTGTGCCATAAAGACCTAGTAAATCAAACTCAACACCTGCGAAATCGTTGTGAAATGAAAAGTCACGATCTTCGCCACCAAAGTCATTAGGCTCTTCTGCAATATCTATATCGGCAGTGATGAACTCGTTAATATGAAATTTAAGCATTAGATTAGCTCTAATACGGCCAAAACCTGATTCTTGTTCTTCATCTTCTGGACGAAATGCGCCGTCTTTAGCTTGAATTGACTGAAAGTTTTGCATTAGTAAAAAGTCTACGTCAACGCGATCTAAATATTCAGAAATATCAGCCTGTGCTGGTGCTGATGTAGCCATAGCTGCCGCTATGAGAGAAATTGCAAATTTAGTCTTTTTATTATTCAACATAATAAGCTCTTTATTTAGTGTGGTGTGTGATGCCAACTTTATTAAATTACATATGCATTTAATGAAATTGGTATTAATTCAGTGTGTATAGATGAGGCTATCTGAGCAAAACATTAAATAGTTAATGAAGTTGCACTTGTGAGCATAAGCCCATCTGATGAGCATAATCACAAAATGAATTTGGAAGGTCAACGATTTTTTATTACAAAACGTTTACAAAAAATCGAATTTATATGTAAATATTTTTGAATCAATAAGTTAAGTAGCAAATTTGTTACATCAAACTTTGAGGAAATAAGGTGTTGGGTTAACGAATTTATTGTAGATGCGTCATTATTGTTCAATACAATTAATGTATATATAAGTTAATAGAAGATATAAAAGCAGGTAATCCTTTAAAAATAGGCTGTTGGGCAAACCTATAAACAGTTTATTTATTAGTGTTTTTTAAGTAACGTTCTTGAGCTTATGATGGGGTTAGCTTAGTATTAAAGCACTTAGATGTATTCAAAATAGAAGTAACCTACATATGGAATTTGTTCGCCCGCTAGAGCCCATCCTCATTATTGATGACGTTAAGGAAATTCGTGATTATCTAAACCAAATTTTAACTGACTTAGGGTTTGAAGATATATTAGAAAGCGCTGATTTTAGCTCTGCTAAACCTATTATGGACAATAAACCGCCAGGCGTAATATTTGTAGATGTCGATTTACCTGACTCTAACGGTGAAGAGATATTGGAATACATTAATAGTGCTTACCCACACACTCATGTTGTTATGTGTTCGGGCCACAATAGTCTCGAAAACGTACAAAACACGTGGGAAATGGGTGCTAAAGGCTTTATTGCAAAACCCTTTAACACAAAAAAAGTCGACACTGTAATGAAGCGTCTTGAAATAATAGAATAAT
Organism: Pseudoalteromonas sp. 5Ae-yellow; assembly: GCF_014077565.1. Lineage (NCBI taxonomy): Bacteria > Pseudomonadati > Pseudomonadota > Gammaproteobacteria > Alteromonadales > Pseudoalteromonadaceae > Pseudoalteromonas > Pseudoalteromonas sp. 5Ae-yellow. The sequence goes on along the minus strand of NZ_JACGWD010000007.1, from coordinate 25,079 downwards.
AATAAGGTTAGCATGCATAGTACTGTTACTGCGATTATAGACGATCTTTCGACTGTTATATTTGGTAAACAACAGCAAATAAAACTGGCACTTACATGCTTATTTAGCGAAGGGCATTTACTCATTGAAGATTTGCCTGGTATGGGAAAAACCACTCTCTCTCATGCATTGTCAGCTGTATTAGGTTTATCATATCAACGTATACAATTTACTAGTGATCTTCTTCCTGCTGATATTCTTGGGACTAATGTATTTAACTCTACCGAGCATAGCTTTACGTTTCATAAAGGCCCTATTTTTAGCCAAGTAGTTTTAGCAGATGAAATAAACCGCGCAGGCCCCAAAACACAAAGTGCGTTGCTTGAAGCAATGGAAGAGCAACAAGTAACAGTAGATGGAAAAAAATATACGCTGCCAAATCCATTTTTTGTTATCGCAACACAAAACCCGCTGTATCAATCGGGTACTTATCCGTTACCCGAGTCACAATTAGACCGTTTTTTAATGCGCATAAGCTTGGGGTTTCCCCCTAAAGATGCCGAAAAACGCTTAATTTTGAATATGCAAAAACGAGATTATAGCCAATTACCACAGCGTATTAACCAACAAGAGTTAGCGGCAATTCAAACCCAGATAAGCCAAATTACTTTAAGTAGTCCAGTAGTTGACTACGTTATTGAACTCGTTAATTACACACGCACAAGCAATGCGTTTGCTGCATCGTTATCACCTCGTGCTAGTATGGCTCTGGCTAAAGCGGCTAGGTCGTGGGCCTTTATTGATGGTCGTGATTTTGTAATGCCAGAAGATGTTCAAGCCGTTTTTACAAGTGTGTGTCAGCATCGATTAGGTTTGCATAATGAGTCAGGTGAAGCGCAAGTAAACGATATTTTAAAAAACGTATTAGTTCCGGTATAAACTTTTATGCCAAAAAAAACAGCTAAGCGCCCTTCTTTATTTAAATCATTTAAGCAAAGTGTATTTAATAAGTTATTAAAAAATAAACATTTAAAAAACTCAATTACACTTGAACACAGAACAATTTATGTATTGCCATCATCCCTTGGTTGGTATTTTATAGTTGTAGCTATTTTAAACTTTGTGATGGGCATTAATTATCAAAATAATTTAATTTTAATAATGTCTTATCTTATGTTTGTGGTAATGATTATTGCTGTATTAATGGGCTACAGTAACGCTAAAGGCTTAACAGTTAAATTTAAAGATGCATTTAATAGCTACGCTCCTCAAAAACCGAGTATTATATTTGAATTACAAAGCCCTTCAGTAACCCAATCTATTAATTTAACATATCAAGGGAGTGAGCAAACTCACAAATATACCGGCCAAGTTGATAGTAAACCTCAGTTACTTACACTCCACTTACCTTACAGCTCACGCGGTAAGTACTCAGTGCAACGTATTAAAATAGCGAGTAACTATCCCTTTGGTTTGATAACTGTTTGGAGCTACATTCAATTACAAGAAGATGTATTTGTATACCCGTCGCTTGAACAAGTTCACTGTGACGCGCATGTTTCTATGCTTGATGAGCAAGCCGATAAAGGTATTTCTACACAATCTGGTAGCGAAGAGTTTGAGTCTCTTATCCCACATTTACCTGAAATGGGCTTGCAAAGAGTGTCGTGGAAGCATTACGCAAAAACACAGCAGTTGTTAGTTAAAGAATTTGTAGACTTTAAAACAGCATATGCACTCTTCGATTTTACGTTAATGAATGGAGATACAGAACAACGGTTAAGCCAGTTATGCTTTTTAGTGTGTGAAGCAACCGAGAAAAACACCCCTTTTATGTTAAAGCTACCGAATAAAACAATAAATACAAATACCGGACAGCATCATAAGCAGCAATGCTTAGAAGTATTATGCTCATTTAATGGTGATGCGTAATGGACATACTTAAAAACGAAAAAGTAATAAATTATTCGCTGTCTTTTATATATGCATGTTTGATTGTATTTTTTGTATCACATTTACCGCTTGTTTTTGTAGGTGTACTTTCACTTATTTGTGCATGGAACTTTTACATAACGCTGAGTAATAAACCAAAGCCAAATGCTTCGCTGGCAAATATACTCGCAGGTGTGTCACTCGGTTTAATGCTCTACACAGTAGGCATGTCGGATACGGTTATTTTATTTGTGGCCATGCTGCTACTTGCTAGTTTATTTAAACTGCTACAGGCTAAAACCAAAAAACACTATCATGTAATTACAACGCTTACGTTTTTTTCACTCTCATCGGTGTATTTATTTAACCAAAGCATTTTAACAACTTTAACTGTAAGTGGTTTATACATATTAAACTTTGCAGTACTTGGCTTACTCGAGTCCAAACATAATTTAAAAATAGCCTCTAAACAAAGCGGTAAACTGCTACTTTTAGCGCTTCCTTTAGCTATATTTTTACTGCTTTTTTTGCCAAAAATGCCCGCCTTTTGGCAGCTTCCTGGGCCTAAGCTTGCTAAAACAGGGCTTTCTGAACAAGTCGATCCATTCGATATTGCAAAGCTTTCAAACTCAGATGAACTTGTGTTTAGAACTAAATTTAACGAAGAAAAACCTGTAGCGCCTTATTATTGGCGAGCAATAGTCCATGATGAGTTTAATGGTAATGCGTGGCTTACGTCTGACTTTTTAAAATATAATAATGTAAAAACAAATACGCAGAGCGAAAATGATGTGCAACTTATTGCAAGCTACTCAGTTATTACAGAGCCTGCGACACAAAAATGGCTCTATGGTTTAGCGTATTCCAGTAGTAACTCACCAAATGTTGAAGGTAATTCACTAGGTTTATTGCGTAAAAAAAGTCGCCAAGCTAAAAACTTACAATACGATGTAAATAGCTTTAACTTCACAGCTTTACCGCTTGGCGAATTTGAAGAAAAACGCTACAAATACCTCGCTTATAAAAAGAATATAAAAACATCATTACTTGCTAAAAACTTAAAGCAAAATACACACTCTGATCGCGATTTTTATAACCGCTTATTACAATACTTTGCAGGTACGGGATTTACTTACACATTAACACCCACTCCTATGAGCGGCGATAACACCATAGATCAATTTATATTTGATAATCAACGTGGCTTTTGTGGCCACTATGCCAGTGCCGCTGCGTACATTTTTAGAACCGCAGGTATACCCGCTCGATTAGTAAGTGGTTATTTAGGCGGTGAATTAAACCAAGATAATAATACGCTAACAGTTCGCCAGTACGATGCGCATGCGTGGGTAGAAGTATATTTACAAAACGAAGGTTGGGTTATTTTTGATGCAACCGCTGTTGTAGCACCGGAGCGTTTAAATGGCTCACTTTCGCAAAACGAAGAGCTGAATGACGAATTTAAAAGTAACCTTGATTTTGGTTTAGTGAGTTTAAGTAATTTCCCCGCTATTAATTGGTTAAGGTTGGAACTTGAAAACCTCGATTATCAATGGTCTAGCTGGGTACTTGGTTTTGACGAAGAAAAACAAAATGATTTTTTAAAATCAATTTTTGGTAGTAAAAATATTTGGCTTGTACCATTAATGGTTTTACTAACAGCTGGTTTTTGTTTTGTAGGTTATTTTGTTTATTTAAACTTACCAAAACGCCCGTCTAAATTAGCGCCTATAGTTAAAGAGTTTTATGAAGTAAAAGCATGGGCTAAAAAACAAAAAATAAATACACCCGATAATTTAACACCGAGTCAGCAGTTAGACTTTTTTGCTGATCAACTTCCTCGTTCTGCACAATCTATAAACACTTTTAGGCAGTTATTTAACCAAGTACGCTATGGTAAAAAACCTTTTACGAAAGAGCGTAAAACTCAGGCTAAAGATCTGATAAAATTAATTAAAATTTCCAAATAGAGAATACTATGAATGCTGTTGTTATAGGCGTTATTTTAATGCTCGGGCTATCTCTGGCTCGCGTTAACGTCATTGTTGCCATGATCATAAGCGCGTTAGTTGCAGGTCTTACTGCTGGCTTGGGCATAAAAGAAAGTGTTGATGCGTTTAATTCTGGCCTTTCAGCTGGAGCTGAAATTGCACTAAGTTATGCTATGCTCGGTGCGTTTGCCGTTGCTATTTCTAAGTCGGGTTTAACACGCATTCTCGCTGATAAGCTACTTGCTAAAGTAAATGCAAAAGGCTGCGGTAATGAAACATTTTTAAGTTACTTCATTTTATTAATTATTTTGGGTTGTGCAATTTCTTCACAAAACTTAGTCCCTGTACACATAGCGTTTATTCCTATTTTAATCCCGCCGTTACTCGTTGTTTTTAATCAGCTAAGATTAGACAGGCGTGCTATAGCGTGTATTTTAACATTTGGATTAGCAACGTCTTACATGGTGCTTCCTTATGGCTTTGGGGGGATTTACTTATATTCTATTTTGCACAAAAACCTAGTTGATAACGGCCTAGATATTGTAAATACCCAAGTACCCGTGGCGATGATAATTCCTGCATTAGGTATGTTTATTGGATTACTTATTGCGGTATTTATTACCTACAAAAAACGCCGCGAATACACAGAGCTCCCATTAACAACTGTGAGTAAATCGGCTGAGGTAGAAAATCCTAAAAAAGTAATGATTGTAGGACTTTTTGCAGTACTTGCCTCACTTGTTGCACAAAACCTAAGTGGCTCAATGATTTTAGGTGGCTTAGTAGGTGTAATGATATTTAGTGTTTTTGGTGTAGTTAAGTGGGAAGAAAACGGCGACGTATTTAGTAAAGGCGTTGCGATGATGGCCATGATTGGCTTTATTATGATATCGGCACAAGGTTTTGCATCGGTTATGCAAGCCACTGGCGATGTAGCAAGCTTAGTACACAGCGCAGCCGCCCTTTTTGATGGTAATAAACCTTTGGCCGCTGGTGTTATTTTGTTAGTCGGGTTATTAATTACAATGGGAATTGGCAGTTCGTTTTCAACAGTGCCTATTATTGCAACTTTGTTTGTTCCTTTATGTTTAGACCTTGGCTTTTCTGTTATGGCTACCGCTGCGCTTGTTGGTACTGCGGGCGCTCTAGGTGATGCAGGCTCCCCTGCTTCAGACTCAACGCTTGGCCCAACATCGGGTTTAAATGCCGATGGCCAGCACGACCACATTAGAGATTCTGTTATTCCAACGTTTATTCACTTTAACATTCCGCTGCTGATATTTGGCTGGATTGCAGCAATGGTACTTTAATCACATTTATGTAAGTTTAATAAATGTAATTAAAAGCTAAATATAACCAAAAAGGTATGTTAAAAGCATACCTTTTTAGTATCCAAACCCAACAACTCTCACCCCTATCAATCCCCCTTGTATGATTACTTTTTAGTTAATACTAACTCTGTTGTTGAGGTTATATTTAATGAACACCTAGTATGATGTGTTCTTTTAAAGGATTTATATAAGCACCAATTAAGGTGCTTATATAAATTTACTTTAGCGCATATTCAAAGCTTTAAGTTAATCAAAACCATAAATCATTTTGTCGCATACTACCGGAGTCGGTCTGTGGTTATCATCAACTGCAACAAACGTAAAGCTGCCACTAATGGCTGAATGCTTATCGTCTTTGTGCATGGTTTCTAATAATATATCTACGTCAACTTTTAAGCTGGTGTTACCTACATGCACTACTTTAGCTATTAACTCTGCAAAAGTACCTGCTGGTATGGCTTCTTTAAAGTCGACTCTATCAGAAGATATAGTTACCAAAGGCTTACGACAAAAACGAGTCGCTGCTATAAATGCCACTTCATCCATCCACGCCAGTGCATCACCACCAAATAAAGTATTGTGATGATTAGTACGCCCTGGAAACACGGTTTTAGTTACCGATGTGGTTGAGTCTTCAATACGCTGAGCAATTATTGCATCGCGATTTACGTCAGTCATAATCTCTACTTTTTGTTTGCTAATGTATCTTGCATTAGTAATGCAGGATCAAGGCGTTCGCCTTTCCAGTTAAAACGCCAATCTAGGTGAGGACCCGTTACACGCCCTGTTGCACCAATTTCAGCCACTTTGTTACCTTGCTCAATTTTATCACCCACTTTTACATCAAGCTTACTTAAGTGAATGTAAGTTGAGGTAATACCATGGCCATGATCAATAATTAATGTACCGCCAGAGTAGTATAAATCAGGTTCAGCAAATACCACGGTACCACTAATAGGCGCGTAAACAGGTGAGCCTGTTTTATTCGCAATATCTAAGCCAAAGTGCGGACGACGAGGCTCGCCATTAAAATAGCGCTGACTACCATAAACACCCGATATGCGCCCTTCTGCAGGCTTTAAAACAGGATCTAAAAAGTACAATAAATCAGACTCTACTTCTCTGGCTTTTCGTACCGCAACTGCTTCGCGGCTTATACGCGCACTAACTTCTTTTGGCGGAGAGACATATTTTTTAGCTACGCCGGTAATTTTATCAATTTTATATTCGCGCTTAGTGATAGCTATTGGCTGAGAATGCGATTTACCATTGTTATCTACCCATTTTAAAGTATGAGTAGTATCAGCGTCACGACCAAAGCCAAATACAAAATCACCATTTGCTGAAATTTTTAAGTCTTTGCCATCCAAGCTTACTGATTTAACATTTTCTAACTTTCCAGTAACTAAACCGCCCTGAGTTAAATGCCCTTTTAACTCAAGCGCCATAGCACTAAAACTAGCAGAGGCAACAAGCGCTGTTGCTAAAAGTGTTTTAAACATAACTAATCGATCCTTTTCCAACACCTTCATAAGCGGTTACTTTCACTGCTTTTTCTGGATATTGGGCTTTAATTTGGCCAGCTACATGTTCAGCAATACATTCTACAGTGGTATCTACTGGTAAAATATCGCAACGAGACTCGCTAATAGCCATTTCAAAATAGCCTTGTGCCGATGTATAAGCAAAACATACATCACCCGCTTTGGCTGTTATGTGTTTTAAATCAGCTGCGTTAATTTGATCTTCACTGGTGGCTAAGTAAATATCTTCCCACTTTTGAGACCATTCTTTTTGCAAGCGCGGCATAGAAATACCATCTAGGCTAATACCAATTTGAGAACGATGCCCATGAATAATACGCTGGCAATTACCGTCATGCTTTTTAAGGCCATGGCTGTAATGATAGTAAAAACTTTGGCTGTGTTCAGGCTTAAGAGACAGCTCAATTTTTTCGATGTTATCTGGTAGCTTCGGTAAAATAGTCGCAATTAAAAATTCGGTAACCGATTCAACAGTTACTTCATCTGCGTTAATCATGCAATAAGCTTGATGAGGAGCGCTCATAGCTAAGTGATTATTTTCACCAAATGTACAGTCGAGTGTTTTATGCTCGTCAAATTCAGATACAGTACCATTAAGCCCTGTAGGAATTGCTAAACGGTGATCAATACACTCATCTATAATGCCTTTAATTTGCTTTTTAACTAAACCAAAGTCTAAAACCATAGACTCTTCGTTAAGTTTACCGTGCAAAGTTAAATCAACAATCCAGCTCTCGCCAACGGCGCCGCGTTTGTTACATAAGTAAGAAAAATCAATCACAGTTAGTGAGTTAACAAAAAGGATCATAAACTTCCTTTAGACTGGTTATAAGACAGCGTTAATTATAATGATTTCTGATTGTAATTGCGCGGTTTTATAGTGCAAAAACCAATCGCGTTGATTGATTGATGATTTAATATGCAATATTTTGATTTTTTAACTGCTCCGAGTTGTTTAGCGTACAAGTGTACGCTAAAGTACTTGGCAATTTCTAAGCGAAGATAAGTGTTATGGAACCTAAAAATAGCTATACAAAAGAAGAGTTGATCCTGTGTGGTCAAGGTGAAATGTTTGGTGAAGGTAACTGCCGTTTACCAAGTGACAACATGTTAATGATGGATCGCATTACCTCTATTACTGCTGATGGCGGTATTCATGGGAAAGGCGAAATTGTTGCTGAGCTTGATATTGACCCTAGCCTTTGGTTTTTCGATTGTCATTTTAAAGGCGACCCAGTAATGCCAGGTTGTTTAGGCTTAGATGCTATGTGGCAACTAGTTGGTTTTTACTTAGGTTGGTCTGGTGGCCCTGGTCTTGGCCGTGCGCTAGGTGTGGGTGAAGTTAAATTTACTGGCCAAATTTTACCAACTAATAAAAAAGTAACTTACCGCCTTGTAATGAAACGCGTAATTAAACGTAAATTGTTCATGGGCGTTGCAGATGGCACTGTAGAAGTAGATGGCCGAGTAATTTACGAAGCAAAAGATTTAAAAGTGGGCTTGTTCCAAGACACTAGCGCGTTTTAATTTTTAAATGCGTACAAAAAGGCCTCCAACGTGGAGGCCTTTTTGCTTAAATTCGATTATTGATTTTAGGTTTTGTACATGTTGCGGTTTTCAATCGCTTCACGCCAACCTCCTAACCACTCTGATTTGGGATCTACTTGTTGATAAGGGCATAGCTCTTTTGAGCGACCTGCTAAACCTGCTTTAAAACCTTGAGAATGAGCTCTTTCTAAACGATCTCTTTTCTGTCTCTTCATCGGTAATATCCTCACCTTTTTATTTGTATATTGTGTAGCATTAGTGAAATCTACATTTAATGAATAGTTAATAAAAATGTAAAATTCAAATCGTAAAAGCAATTAAATTGTTTGACTTTAACTAAGCTGCTGATGCAAAAATGAATTAACATTTAAAAAAGTAAGTGGTCATACAACATTTAATTTGACCGGTTTTATGCTAAATAAAATGCGACTCAATAATCGCTAAAAAGCACTTATGTGCTTTATTTGTGACCGACTAATATTGACTAAGTTCCAAACAAAAATGTAATCGTGACACTTTTTTTCATTAATCTTAAATTAGTAGCCCGCCCCTAACTTGAAGTATTTTTAAACAATTTAAATTTATGCTTGATTATTTAAAGTCGATCGGTCTAATATATGTACATGAACAAAAATACATCAACACCAATACGCCGTGGTCGCCCACCTAAAATAGCCAGAGAGAACGCCGATACCAAAGCGTTACTTATTCGTACGGGCCTAGAAACCCTAACTGAATTTGGCTTTAGCGCCACGGGGCTCGATACTATTTTAAAAAAAGCGGCTGTACCTAAAGGCTCCTTTTATCATTACTTTAAAAGTAAAGAAGCCTACGGCATTGCCCTCGTTGATGCATACGACAGTTACTTTATTGCAAAGCTTACCCATTACCTACAGCAAGAAGATATTCCCCCACTTGAGCGAATCGTTAATTTTACCCAAAGCGCAATTAAAGGAATGAAAAAATACGATTACAAACGTGGCTGTTTAGTCGGTAACTTAAATCAAGAGCTTAACCATTTAAGTGATGAGTTTAAAACCAGATTAATGCAAAGCTACACCGCTTGGCAAAACCATGTAGAGGTTTGCTTAAACCAAGCTAAGCAACAAGGCACTATTGCAAGCCATGTAAATACAAAATTGATGAGTGAGTACTTTTGGATTGGCTGGGAAGGTGCGGTTATGCGCGCCAAGCTCACAAAATCAAATACCCCACTTACTTTATATACAGAAATGTTTTTACGCGCATTACTAACCTAATGCGTTTTTATTTACCAATTAAAAGACGATCGGTCTAAAAGGATATCCTATGAATAACCCAATTAAAGCCATTGTTATTAATAAAGAAGATAATAACTACAGCGCCTCATTATCGACTATCGAAAGCAGTGATTTACCAAACGAAAACGTTTCTATCGACGTGCTATACAGCACACTTAACTATAAAGATGGTTTAGCAATTACGGGTAAAGGCCCTGTTGTACGCATTTTTCCTATGGTGCCAGGTATCGATTTAGTGGGTACGGTTACAAATTCCACCAGCGATGAATTTAAAAATGGCGATACCGTAATATTAAATGGCTTTGGTGTAGGCGAAAAACATTGGGGCGGGCTTGCTCAAAAAGCGGCACTTAATAGCGATTGGCTAATCCCCTTGCCTGCAGGTATTTCTCCAAAACAAGCGATGCAAATAGGTACAGCCGGTTATACCGCTATGCTAAGTGTTATAGCTCTTGAAAAACAAGAAATAAACCCTGAATCTGGCGAAATACTTGTAACAGGTGCCAATGGTGGCGTAGGCAGCTTTGCTATTTATTTATTAAACCAGCTTGGCTACAACGTAACAGCAGCTACGGGTCGATTAGATCAAAGTGAATATTTAAAAGAGTTAGGTGCTAAACAGGTAATTGACAGAAACGAGCTTTCAAATCCTGGTAAGCCTTTGCAAAAAGAGCGCTTTGCAGCGGCAATAGATTCAGTAGGTAGCCATACACTTGCTAATATTTGTGCATCATTAAAGTATGGGGGTGTAGTAACCGCCTGCGGACTTGCCCAAGGCATGGATTTACCTGCCTCAGTTGCCCCATTTATATTACGTGGTGTGTCACTAATAGGCATTGATAGCGTAATGCGCCCTAAAGCCGACAGAATTGAAGCGTGGGATCGTTTAGCAAAATTAGTTAGCGCTGATTACTTAAATAAAATTTCGACAGAAATATCACTAGAACACGCCATTGATAACGCAGAGCTACTTATGCAAGGCAAAATTCGCGGTCGTGTTGTAGTTAATTGTCAAAGTTAAGCTATTTACTCTGTTAAAGCCTCGTTATTAAATTTATAATGCAATTTGTATTTTAATAACGAGGCAACACCTATGAGCAACCAAGAACTTTTCAGTAATAATCCACTGCAAGGCGTTAAATTAGAACAAGTGGTTGAAGAGCTGGTTGAACAATACGGGTGGGAGCTCCTACACGCTTATTTACAACTTAACTGCTTTAAAAACAATCCTGATATAAAGTCAGCGGTTAAATTTTTACGTAAAACACAATGGGCACAAGAAAAAGTAGATAACTTTTACCTTTATCGCCTAAAAAACTTACCTAGACCTGATGATGTGCAATACGAATTACCGCCACGTGATCGCGTGATCCCAGCTGATCATAAACCTGGTGAGCCATGTGAGTTAAGTTTTAGTGATGCAAAACGTATTATGGAAAAAAAAGCATCAAAGCAACGTGCTCGTGATCGCAAACAACGCTCTAATTCTAGTAACCCTTGGGGTAACTAAACACACTAATTTAATTTTGTAGAGCTATTTTAATTGGCTCTACAACTCTCTTTTATTAATTTTTATTACATCCAACCATATAGCTAACAAATAGAAATCAATACCCTCGGTTTTTCCAAAAATCTGTTTCAGTACGCTCTGCCTCTAATGCCACCTTAAAAGTTTTATCAGCAATAATTTTCCCATTTAGCTCAATCGTCATACGCCAATCACCCAACTTATTCTCTATTGGCAACCAAAGCGTGTCGCCTAAATAAAAGTTCCAATCACTGTTTTTAACGTATACATCGCCTTCAAAGGGGTCCATTACACCCCCGTCACTGTCTGGAATATCTGGATGGTATATACAATAGTGAAGCTTTTCGCCTTTACCCTTTTTAATATTTACGATTAAGCCAAACTCAACATCTACCTCAGCTATTACATTTGTTGTAAATTGCTCTATTTGTGGCAATGCTTTACTTTCGCTATCCCACTTAGAGTAAATACCGTGACTTTGTAACGTCACTACAGGTTTAGTTTTAGCCATTAAGGTAACCTTTTATATTAGCTATTTTTGCATTAGTTTAACTTTTGAAATTTTAAAATAAAACACAATCCAATAAAGTTAAATCTCAACTTAGCTTTAATACTTCGCCTATTTACATCATTGCTAATTTGTCATCATTGTTTACACACTATTTGCACAATTGCTGATTATTGTTTGAGTAACTTAATTGATCAGGTAGGCAGCAATGAAACAATACACACTTAATAATAAAAATCGAAATAGGATAAATGCTTTAAAGCTCACTTCTCTTGCTTTAATTGTTTCATCGTTAGTTGCATGTGGAGGTTGAGAAGGCATAGCTGATAGCTCAGAAACTACAGAAAGCTCATCACAAACCACCACAGATAATGGCACAGGTACCAGCAGTTCAACCCAAATACTATTTCTGAACAATCAGTAAATGAAAGCTACACACTTGAGCCTATAGAAACAACACAAGCAACTATGCTTGGTGGTCCTCGTGGAATGATAGGCGTTGTACTTAATGGCAATAAAATAGACGCAGGCACAGGCGGAAGTTGTGATGATTCTGGCACCGATTGCGATTTAGGCGACAACAGCGGCAACTGGAATATAGAAGCCCTAAGCCAAGACACGTTTAGTTTTGGAACAGACGACAACAATGCACACGTACAACCCGATGGCACTTATCATTATCATGGTATGCCTGAAGGCTTTGTAACACTGAGAGGTGGCAATAGCTCCACTATGACTCTAATAGGCTGGGCAGCAGACGGCTTTCCTATTTATGCACGTTACGGCTATTTAGACTCAAATGATGCAACCTCAGCGCTAACCGTAATGACCGGTAGTTACCAACACATAACATCTGTAAGCGCAAACCGCCCTTCTACCTATATATACCCATTAGGTACATTTGCACAAGATTGGGAATACGTAGCAGGCTCTGGTGATTTAGACGAATGTAATGGCCGCGTTGGCGTAACACCTGAGTTTCCTCAAGGGATATACCACTACTACGCAACAGACACTTATCCGTTTTTTCAACGCTGCGTTAAAGGCGAAGTTTAATTAGGAGTAAGTTATGCCTTATATGAAAAATTATCTGTTAAGTGTGGCCACATTGGGCTTATTGAGTACATCAACATTAGCAAACGCGCATTTAATGGTTGCAGAGCACGGTACGCTGAATTTTGTTGATAATAACGTGTTTATTGTGCTTTCAATCCCTATGTCGTCTTTTAAAGGGGTTGATGAAAACAAGGATGGCAAAGTGTCAATAATTGAGTTTAACGCTCATAAAAAACTAATAACTAAGCGAGTTAAAAAGAACGTTTATTTAGCGGATCATCAGTATAAATTTACTATTGATGGACTTTTACTAAACCCAGAAGCGTCGCATAAACATAAAAGCGACAATATAGACCAAGTAACCATTACTGGGCGCTACTCTTTGCCAAGTAAACTAACCAAAGTTAACTTTAACGTTAAGCTATTTAGTAACAATGAGCACAAGCAGCATTATCAAATTACAGCGACTAATAAAACGCAAAAGCTAACTCATCAATTTGAGCTATCACCAACGTCGCCCTTTAGTAAGGTGTTTAATAATTAGTAATACTTACCTAAATAATTAAGTAGTAAAGAGTACAAGTTAAACCAATTTGTGCTCTTTTTTATCTTTGTCTTGTTATTTAACACTCTTTAGTGAAGGGTTCTTTCTATAAAGATACAAGCTTGGGATTTTTAGGAAAATAATGCTCTTGTTGCTGCTCACATAAACTAAACTCACGGGTGTTTTTATATGGTAACTTCATAAAGCCCGCAACACCCACGTCCGTAATATTTACTGCGTATTGCATAAGCTTATTTAGCAAACGTTTAAACTCAACCTCTTTGCTCGAATCGAGTAAGCGGTAGTAATGGTGAATCTTCATTCTGTCAGGCAGTGCTTCAAAAATAATACACCCCGTATGATGAATTTGGTTAAGCTCAAATACGCACTTAATAACTTTTTTTGGTAGCTGTAGTTGCTCATCAGGGTCTTTACCGTCTTCAAAGTATGAATGCGGGCGGGTTATGTCGTTTGCTTTCATGCTTACAACTTCGTATTCAAGCTCTGGTAGGCTATCAAACTTAAATGCACCGGTGCCATCTCGCTCTAGTTGAATGGTTTTACGGGCGTCAAACAAACAACACTTAAATAACCCTTTTTGATTAATCGCTTGCGCAAGCATCACTGTGTTATTAATCGCATCACTAAACGCATCACCCAATGATTCGTCATGCATTATTAAAGATGATTCAACAAACATTGACTCATCCTTCCAATGAAAACCAAGCCCACCTACTACAGGGTACTTAGCTAATCGGCTTATTGATGCTAAAAATGCTTTTTCGGTATCGCCTGTATCAAACAAAAACTCTTTATAATAACGGTCAAGTTGCGCGTCGTTTATATCTAGTAATTGCTGGTTATGATCGGCTTGGCGTAAAAACTGTTTTCGTGAACTATATACCACCGTGTCGGGCTGCTCGTCGTTACCATACCAAAAAGGGATATCTGCTTTTCTTTGTTTTTTATCAAGCTCAGGTAAATACATTTTGGCCATAGTTGTAATGTTACGCATAAAGTAATCACCTGCACCATCACGTTGTGCCTTACTTTTTGACAGCATGCCATCAATCACCTTAGCCAGCTCTTTTGGGAGCCCTAAGCTGCTTGCAGGGATGGCTTGCGCACCAAAGCGGCACGACTGCGCCGACGCTAACGCATATAACGTAGCGGCTACACCTTGTTCGTCAAATCGTGGGGATGATTGCTCTCCCGACATTTGCGCTTCGCCAATAAAGTACACATCGCCCATACGAGCATTCGTTGTGCTTAAATCGCCCGACATTAAATCCATAAAGTTACTCGCAACAGGATTACCATCACTATCGAGCTGTGCATACACAGAGCTGCCCCAATCCACTAACGAAAGCGCATTAGTGTTTGCATCCCAAACAAGGTTTGAAGGTTTTATATCGCCATGCACTATAGGTTGTGGGCTAACGCCATTTTTGTGGCCACGTAAATCAATTAATACATTACGTAACCTAACAGCTAGCGTCATTATTTGCGCGGCACTAAAGCGCCCTGTTTTAAGCGATACTTTTTCAAGGTCCTCTCCAATGGCGCGAGCCATCATTAAAATCCCTTGTTTTTTAATTCGCTCAAATGCATAAAAGGTAGGCACTAAGGGGTTATTAATTTGCGAAAGCATATACGCTTCGTCTTCTAGGCGGTCGCGTACACTTTGGGCAAGTGTAATACGCGAAAACTTAAATACCCAAGGTAAGCCGTTATCGTCATCACCTGCAAACACAAAACCAAAAGCACCCGAGCCAATCATTTCAACGTTTTTGTAGCCCAGCAGTGTTAGCTGCTTAATACAAATATTAAGCCACTGGCGGTGTTTTTTAGCATCGCGGTGCGAAAGCAAATAAACAGATTGCTCTTCGTTGATATAAAAATTGCGGATTTCTTTGGCTTTCAATACGGGTACTCAAACTTATAAAACTAACTAATTATTAGTTTTATGTAATGAGATTACAATAGGTTAAATAGGAGTTTTGAAATCGTTGAATAAAACAGCGCTAAAATAGCGCCAGAACAGTAAATTTAATTGTAAACGTTAAAGCTCAAAGAAAGCTTTCACGATGCACTGTATATAAATACAGTGCATTGCTTTTTGCTAACTTTCTATAACACGAAGCTGCTTAATTGATGACACAGCTATGTGCGTTTGATAATAATATTTATTAGTGGCTCTATCACGGCTCATAAAATCGATAGTTACTCGTTTAGCTTCGCCTGTTACTTCTATTGTTTTATCAATAAAAAAGGTGTCTGCTGGTTGCCCGTATTTACTTTGAAGCTCTGCTACCACATTGGGCTGTATTGATATCGTAATAGAACGCCTATCACGATAATCAGTTTCTGTATTTAAATACAACCAACTCCCCTGAGCTCCCGCCGCTTTAATATGAAACTGGTAAGTGCCAGCAACACCCTTTGGTGCACTTTGCTCAGTTAAAGCAATAAGGTTCATATTTGCTGCCGTACTTTGGCTCATTTCAATTTTATGGGGAACAGAACTACATGCACTAAGCGTTAGCACACTTAGTAAGGCTAGATATTTCAAGACACAATTTCCTTGTTTCTTACACCAATTCGCATAATTCAGTGATCTATTTTGAGACAAGAAAATCGTTTGGAAAACACAGCAAAAATTTCGTTATTGAGTTGTTCTATATCAGAAACTTTTAATGCAGTTAGCGATTTAATCCCTTAAATTGATTAACTATTATTGCGAATTGGTATTATGCATTATTAAAAATATGTAGCGTTAATGATACCACTATATGCAGCTGTGTTTCTATAATCAATCCAAGCAATTAGTTAGCGGATATTAAGGCGCATTGCGTTGAGAGGGATCTGTTTTAAAGCTTTTTAGCAAACTTTGTGGGTCAACCACCTCGGTATGCTCTTTAGCAGCCTGCGCCCACCATACTAGTTGGCCAAACGTGCGTGAGAAATAATTAAACCACGATGATTGACTCTCTCCTGCAACAAGTTTGCCATCCTCACTAAACACATCTTGCGCTTTTGGCACGTGGATCATAGCCGATACCGGCAAACAGCCAAGTTCAGATAAAAACGTGCGCATACTAATGGCCGCTCTTACACCACCCCACTGTCCTGCTGAGTAAGTAACTATTGCACTTGGTTTATACGAAAATAGTGAGCTACCAAAATGATTAAGTAAGTCAGCGAGAGCTGGACTCATGCTGTGATTGTACTCAGGGCTAATCATTATATATCCATCTGCGGCTTTAATTTTATCAGCTAATAGAGTGAGCTCTGTAGGTGCATTACTTTTAGCGTATGCAAAGTGTGGTTTAAATACGTTTTCGCTAGGAAAATCCAACGCATCAATTAGCTCAAACTCATGATCGCCAAAATGCTCTGTTAAGCATTCTATACAAGCCCTAGAAACCCTTAAGCCTAAGCGAGCTGGTTTTGGTGGAGTGCTATCGCGTACTGTGCCTAAAAATACTAAAAACTTCATATGTAATTCTCAACTTTTTTAAACGATAGCTAAACACTAACATTTTTTAGTTATTGTGTATTACACATACGCATTGTTTATTGATTCAAAGCATAATAATAATTAAATTTAAAACTGAAATTTAGCAACAACCGCGCCGTTAAACATATTTTATCGTGTGTTACTATTTGACCCTAAGATCGATTTAATCATGCAGCAAGAGTTTTACCCAGTAGGCTCTGAACTGCCTAAAAGTAAAACACACTGCTTCAAACTCAACCTTGAAAAAGTACGCCCTAGTATTGATAACTTAGCCCTACACCACCCCAAAATATATTTCGAAGTGCCTCGTCACCTACAAAGCGTTTTTCATCTTTATTAACTGCAATGCTATAGCTTGTATATGTGTATAGGGCTAACTGATTAAAAAGCCGATACGACAAGTTTGCAGTAAACTTAACGTTGTTTACTCCGTTGTGCCCATCACTAACATACCCCGCATTAAACCCCACGCCTGATTGAATATCTACTGATAGTAAATCGTTAATATAAAAATCTTTTTTTACTGCCATATCCAAAAATGTACCGCTGGCATCAAATGAATGATAAACACTACTTAATAACTGAATATCGTCCGCATAAAAATACGCAACGTCGAGGCTCAGCTCATTATCGTGAGCATCAATGCCATCTTCGCGAGCTTTAATATAGTTATAGCCTACATACATCTCTATCCGCTCAGATAAGTGAGCGGTATAAATAGCATTTAAATTAAGCTCTGAATAATCACTACTAATACCTTTGGCCGCCCAAGGGATCACCGCAAAGTTTTTATAGTTAACCTCAGTAGCAATTGATGCAATACCATTACCCGCAAAGTTATCTCGACCTTCGGTAACATATCGGCTCTCCCATAATGGGGGAATATGTAAATCAAACTCTTTATTTTTATAATTTACGTTATTATTAGTATGCTTAATATTTCCGCCTACGCCCACTTCAAGCTCTTGGTAGTGCTCTTGTGTTTTTGCTTGTGCGTAAGCTGTATTTACTCCCGCGAGAGTCATAATAACAAATACATATTTTAAATAGTGAGTCATTTATTAAGTCCAAAACCATCATAAATGGTAAAAAGTGGCGCATAGTATTGTTATAAAACGTGTTAGCGCAATAAATGGATGCACACTTATTGTTTTATTTATTAGATTTGAAGTATTTACTAAGTATTATCCATAAACTACAAGTTGCAATTAGCTCGGATTTTAACCAATAAGCCAAAGCCATATATGCATCGAGCAATGCTCTAGCAGGTACTTAATTTAATAGTTAAAATGATAGTTATAGTACTCACGGTGAGGCGCTCCCTATTGCAAAAACAGGAAAGCTATAAGTAGAAAGTGTAAAAAAGTGCGGTAACGGGACAAACATAAGCAGCAACAACTCAATAGGCTGCTTATTCTTAACCTAATTTATTTGCAAATTTAATGACTTAAATAAGCCATAAGGACAATCAGTGCAACATAAAAACCAAAACCGAGTAAGAAGGTTAGGTCGACTCTTCTAGCTTTACTCGCTTTATAAGATGCAAAGTCTTTAAACTCGCTTTTATACAGCCCAAACGTAACCGCTTTTAATAGTAGCCAACCGGTCGAGTAAAATAAAAAGCTCAAGCCAGTATCAACTATTAGCCAAATAAAAATCTCAAATACAATACTCATTAACTATGTCCATTAGTTTGGAATACAAAAACTATATAAGCTATGTGTTTAAAATACAGCCAGCTAAGTTAATTAAGGTGTAACAGTAAATTTCGTTAAACCTATTAGCTGACCTGACTCGGTGACTACTTTTACTTGCCACTTACCAACAGAGTCTCTAGGAAAATTTACCTTGTGGGTCCATGCTCTGTAACCTAGCTCTCTTCCGCCATTTATATTTAACGTGATCCGATCAACTTCCTTTTTATTATGAAGCCACACGTGAAATATTTTTTCATTTAAGCCTCTTGGTGCTTTAACAGCGGTCCAACTATATAAACCTTGATGATGCAGTGTATAAGAGTCTAACTGTTTAATACTCCCAACTGGCTTTTTATGTTGTAAATCAACTTCATGAGCTAACGTAATATCGGTTAATCGCAGCGCTGCAGGAGGCACATAGCTTCTTAATTGCCACACAGCAGTGCTCAATGCACATAAAATCAATACAAGAATAGGAAAACGCCACCAGCGTGCATTAGGCATTAAATTGTTTAAACTCGGAAGAGTAACCACTACAGCCGTTACAAGGGCTGCAGCTAAACTTTGGCTCGTTGTAAGGTTTAACAAAATAGGTAAGGTAACAAGTAAAACAACGAATAAAGCAAAGTTATGAAACACACTAAATAACGTAAGGTTTTTAGCAAGCTTCTTATAATAAAAGGGGTCGATTACCGATATAACCGCACATACCACAATGAGGGAGGTAAAAAACGCTTGAGGATGGTCCCACTGCGTAACCGCTAAAAAAAACGGCAAAGCAAAAAATAGACTTTCTTGTTGTACCATTTGTAGAGCAAAACGCATTACATTAGGAGATACAGCCACACCAAATTTTTCTTCTACTTTGTCTCGTAGCCAATTATCAATAATTAGCCACAACCAACTAAAAAGTAAAAATATCGCAATAACTTGCGAAAAAGACTCTTTTCTATCTACAAGTGCAAAGCTGGCAACGCCCGACAAAAACGCCAATACAGCCAATAATCCAGGCCGCTTTTGCATCGCGCTTATAAATTTAGCGATTATATTTTTACAGTAATCCATGTATGAGTGTTTCCGTACGGGTACGTACTTTATTATTTTTATTCAGAGTATGATTAGTTTAACCAAGTTTAAATGAACAACAGATAGACGGATGGATTCAAACGCGCCATTTAACAGTACATCAAACTAACCATTTTTAATTAAATAAAAGCTCGGCATAGCGCGTCATTGTTACGTTTATTAATTTTTGTAACGTGTGAGCCTTAGCAAGTAATTCATCCTCACTAAGTACTGGCATTTTATTGTTAAAAGCAAAAACAATTTTATTGCCGCCTTCAATAATAAAACTAAAAATCTGTCCTGCAAATTCTTTATCAAGTAGTTGATCGAACTCTTCTCTTTGCCCAACTTTGGTATGGCAAATATTAAGTACTAAAACACCATCAAAAGTGAGCGCATTTTTACAATCACGTAAGTAGGATGATTGCACCTGATCTGATTCCATCCCTTCTGAGCTATATAAATCAGAAAAAATAACATCCGTTTTTATCTGCGTTTTTTTCATGTAGTTTGCCGCATCATCAATGTGAATAAACAAACGTTCTGACACAGGCAGTTCAAAATATTTTATAGCCATTTCAGCAACGGCTTTACGGTATTCAACGGTATGTATAGTTAGTGCAGGAAACGCATGATAAAGACTTTTTGCTATAGAGCCCGCCCCAAGTCCCATTATCATCGCGGTTTTTAAATTTGGTATAAAAAAAAGCGCAGCCATCATAGCTTGCGTATAAGCTAAGCTTAACCCGTTAATATTATTTAACTTAATACAGCTTTGATAAATTTTTCCGTCAAAGCTGAGAATTAGATTCTTTTTTGTTTGATATACATAAACAGGGCCATGCTCATCAATAGTTGATGCAATACAAGTGCCTTTGATATCCACGAATACTCAATAGGTGAAGTGATGAAAAACGAGTATAACTTAGTTAACGTACTACCATTGCTACTAATATGACTAATAACGCTTTTATTAATTTACAAGCATTTATATACGTACTCAAAAAAGTCGGTTTATCATTTAGGCTAGATGAGCTGAAGTATATGCTTTTATAGTGAATTAAAACTTTCCCAGTGATGACTCTTAGTACAAGCAACGACTTAACCTACTAAAAATTTGGCTAATGTACTGTTATAGCAATAAAAAACCCCTTTGAATATTCCTCATGTTCAACATGAATAAAGTACACGTCAGCACAAAGGAAGTCTAAACGGCTAAACATCCATACCTTATTTTTATCGATTTGTGCCTTTTTTTCGTCAATTACTACGTAATCGAATCTAACAATAATGATTAATGAATATGACTCATGTTTTATGTGAAATTAAACCGTTTTTCTTCATATCCCAATCAAAGTATAAATTACTCATCCCTTAGCGCTAAACACTATTGCTAACAACTTAAAGCT
This sequence comes from Pseudoalteromonas sp. 5Ae-yellow, assembly GCF_014077565.1. Lineage (NCBI taxonomy): Bacteria > Pseudomonadati > Pseudomonadota > Gammaproteobacteria > Alteromonadales > Pseudoalteromonadaceae > Pseudoalteromonas > Pseudoalteromonas sp. 5Ae-yellow. Next base: position 4,147 of record NZ_JACGWD010000007.1, on the reverse strand, counting down.
GCTGAATACCTAAACCAGCTAAGCCAGCTCAGTAAGTTGTGTTGTAAGGCTAGTAAAGCGCAAAGCATCAATCAGGTTTAAATTATAAAATTGGATATAAACACGATGAAAAAAGATTTTACATTTAATATTAAGAGCGTTTCACTCGACGAAAATTATCATCCATCAACTAATACGCGTATCACAACCAACTTTGCTAATTTAGCCAGAGGTGAATACCGCAAAGCAAACTTACGTAACGCCTTAAACATGATTAACAACCGTTTTAATGCCCTAGCCCACTGGGATAATACCAAAGGTGAGCGTTATGCTGTTGAGCTTGAAATTGTCTCTGTTGAAATAGGTATTGAAGATGGCGGCGAAAGCTTCCCCTCTATCGAAATATTAAAAACAAATATTGTTGATCATAAAACAAATAAACGCATTGAAGGTATTGTAGGAAACAACTTTTCATCGTATGTGCGCGACTACGATTTTAGCGTACTTCTACAAGAGCATAATAAAGGTAAGTCTCAATTTAGCATTCCAGATGACTTTGGGGTTTTACATGGCAAACTATTTCAGTCATTCGTTAATTCGGATACATACAAACAAAACTTTAAAAAACCACCGGTTATATGTCTAAGTGTGTCAGATAACAAAACCTACAACCGCACTGAAAACCAACACCCGGTACTTGGCGTTGAATACGAGCCAAATGAATCGTCTTTAACTGAGCAATACTTCAAAAAAATGGGCTTGCAGGTACGTTACTTTATGCCGCCAAATAGTGCAGCGCCTTTAGCATTGTTTTTCTTTGGTGATTTACTTAATGATTACAGCAATCTTGAGCTTATAAGCACCATTAGTACGATGGAAACGTTTCAAAAAATCTACAGACCAGAGATTTATAATGCCAACGCAACAGCGGGTAAATCATATAAACCAAACTTAAAAAACTTGGACCACTCACTAACGCAAATTGTGTATGACCGAGAAGAGCGCGGCAAGTTAGCAAACGAGCAAGGCAAGTTTGCGCAAGAGCATTTTATCAAGCCGTACCAAAGAGTTCTTGAGCAATTCTCTACTAGCTATCTGTCATAACAACTAATAGCAACAAGCAGTAATAACGCGCTTAACGATACGTTTAATAATTAACTAAAATATACGGCATTATTTATTATGAAAAAATTACTACCTACATCTACCGCAGGCAGTTTACCTAAGCCTTTATGGCTTGCAGAGCCAGAAACACTTTGGTCACCTTGGAAATTACAAGGTGATGAATTAACCCAAGGAAAACACGACGCCCTACGTTTGTCATTATTCGACCAGCAACAAGCAGGCATTGATATTGTTAGCGATGGCGAGCAAACAAGGCAGCATTTTGTAACTACATTTATAGAGCACCTAAATGGCGTTGACTTTGAAAAACGTAAAACAGTAAAAATTCGTGACCGATACGACGCAAGCGTACCCACTGTTGTTGGCCCTGTTAGCCGTCAAAAGTCTGTGTTTGTTGAAGACGCTAAATTTTTACGCAAGCAAACCAAACAGCCTATTAAATGGGCATTGCCAGGCCCTATGACAATGATTGACACGCTTTATGACGATCATTATAAAAGCCGCGAAAAACTAGCGTGGGAATTTGCCATCATTCTTAATCAAGAAGCAAAAGAGTTAGAAGCCGCAGGCGTTGATATCATCCAATTTGATGAGCCCGCGTTTAACGTATTTTTTGACGAAGTAAATGAGTGGGGAATTGCCTGTTTAGAGCGAGCAATTGAAGGTCTTAAATGCGAAACCGCCGTGCATATTTGCTATGGCTACGGCATTAAAGCAAATACAGATTGGAAAAAAACACTAGGATCTGAATGGCGACAGTACGAAGAAGCATTCCCTAAGCTTCAGCAATCTAATATCGATATTATCTCACTAGAGTGCCATAACTCGCATGTACCAATGGATTTACTAGAACTTATTCGCGGTAAAAAAGTAATGGTAGGCGCAATTGATGTAGCAAATCACACTATCGAAACGCCAGAAGAAGTAGCTAATACGCTACGTAAAGCACTGCAATTTGTAGATGCCGACAAGCTCTACCCGTGTACAAACTGCGGCATGGCTCCACTACCTCACCATATAGCTAACGGCAAGTTAAATGCCTTGAGCGCAGGGGCTGAAATTATAAGAAAAGAGTTATTAGAAAAGAACTAGAAAAGTAGCTTTAAAATACAAATTGTAAACAATAACAACTGTCGCACCATGTCATAGTAAAACCCATAAACATGGTGCGTTAGCTTAAACCGACTAAAGAACAAAGTTTAGGTTAGTTATTTAATTTTTTTATTAAAAAGCTCCAACCTATTTTTTGAAAAATCGATAACTGCTTGGTATTGAGTAAAAAAGGAAGAGCCTAACAAGCCATGTACTCCCTTTTCACCACCCGCTACCTGAACATGGTCAAGATTAAGTGACACAAAGTCAGGACTTTCAAACAAGGCATTTCCAAACTCAATTGAATGAACTTCTATATTCCCCATAGCGTGATCCGAAGTGCCCAAGCCTGCTGCATTCTCAACATTTAGTGTCTCTTCAATGCCTAACTCACTTAGGCATCCCCTGTCTAAAACAGATGTTCCAGCGCCAGTATCTAAAATAAAACGTAACAATTTACCGTTAATTTTAGCTTCAACAATTTGGTGGCCTGTTTCTGATATTTCAAACTCAATTACAGTTTTGCCTTCAGATAAATTCATATACGTTCCATGTTAGATTTTATTTAGGTGTTGGAAAACGAATACACCCTACGATGAATCGACTTATTTAGCGGCTTTAAAGCGCCACTATTAAAATTTGCAATTAATAGACAAATTTTACTAGTCGCCCACCTCAGGGCGTTTTGTTAGCTGTTTTTATCACTTTTGTCTGGAATATCATTACACAAAGCACACTCTACACCTTTACGTGATTGATATAGTCTTGAACATATGAATACTGCTGTTGTTATTGAAGACCAAATAAAAGCAAAAATTAATGCTTCTTGTACTGAATGCTGTTTAAGCAACTCAACTATAAAAAGTAAGGCTGCTACTCCAAGAAATACTTTTAATGCTCTAACGATCCAAAACTTAAATCCCATTTGAACTCCAAACTTGAGAAACACCTAACGAGCCTGTAGATTAACTCGTTTTTAAATTTGTTTTTATTGATAAACAAACCATAGCGGAGTTCCTATTTTGGTTCAATTGATTACTGTAATTTTACGCAGAATATAAAGTGGGAATTTGGTGTTGTTTTAATTGGCCTTTTGGAAGAGATTACGGGTGTTTGAGGGGCTTTTATTTAGAGTATGAGGGCTTACCCTTCTTAATGCATCGTGTTTTGCAGCTTTTCTATATTATGAACAAGGCAATACAGTTGCAACACAATAAAGTAAAAGCATTCACTTTCGCTTGACCCCGTAAGATCAATTTATTCATGCCTTTATTCACCGTAATATTCCGCTTTTTATCTAAAGGTAAGTCGGTTTAATACAACCAAATCGTTTGCCACTCTTTAATAAACAGCTATCGTAGCCTGATTGGGCTCTCTATTTTTACTTTTATTTTATCTACATAGCTCAGCTTTTTGAGTGATTCATTATTTATAATAATGCACTCTTCATACTGTTTTTGTTGGCTTTTTTCCTAATGATTAGGATAGGTGTCATCCTAATCATTATTTTCCTCAAAGTGATGAGGAGGTGTCCACTAAAACGGGTCAGGAGCATTGTCCTTGTTTAACAGCTTGTTATAACTAATTACCACTTCTAAGCTGTTCTTTTAAGTTAAGGTTTTCATTTTTCAATATTTCAACTTGCTGCTTGTAAGATGCAACTTCACTTTTTAAGCTAGAAACATCAGACTGTATCTCATCTAGTTTTTCTACAATTTCTATGGAACGTGCATTCCCCAAAAAGAGAACAATTAACGCTATTACGAATAACGTGCCACCAGTTAACTTTACTTTTGATTCCATCCACTACAGCTCCTTTGGTTATAACGAGCCTGTAGATTAACTCGTTTTTAAATTTGTTTTTATTGATAAACAAACCATAGCTGAGTTCCTATTTTGGTTCAATTGATTACTGTATTTTTACGCAGAATATAGAAGTGTTTGATATTGT